>NZ_JAQMUH010000087.1:0-43255 GCF_028331025.1 Anabaenopsis arnoldii
AATCAAGCATAATTTGCTGTCTAATTATTTAATACAGCAACTCAAACGCCCAAGTATTCCTATGTGCTTGGTTTAATTGAAATTGTCCCGTGGCGCGGCTCCCTCCGCTCCCTATTTGTGCCAGTTGCGTAAGTCCTGATATTATCAAAAATCAGGAAACCCCCAAAGGCTAATATATTATTGTCCCTTACCTTCCCTGGCTGTATTACCGTGTAAAATTAGCTAATCTGGCTAAATTAGAGCGTCAATGATCAGGGTATGAGATTATAGTGTAGGATTTTTCAGGGACTAGTCATGAGTCATTGGTCATTAATCCCCCTCCTACCCCCTCATAAGTGAATTTTATGGATTTAAAGTCTCTAATTCGCGATATCCCAGATTTTCCTAAACCCGGAATTTTATTTCGCGATATCACTACTTTACTGCGCGACCCAGAGGGATTGCGCTACACTATTGACTTTTTTACGGAAAAATGCATTGGTTTAGGCTTAAGAGCTGATTATGTTGTGGGTATGGAGTCCCGTGGGTTTATTTTTGGACCTCCTCTAGCTTACAAATTAGGAGCGGGTTTTATTCCGGTACGGAAGCCGGGAAAGTTACCAGGAGCAGTTCACTCAATTGAATATGAATTAGAATATGGTACAGACTGCCTGGAAATGCATCAAGACGCTTTGCATCCAAATAGTCGCGTTTTAATTGTAGATGACTTGATTGCCACAGGTGGTACGGCTAGTGCAACCGCTAAGTTGGTGCAGAAGATTGGCTGCGAATTGGTAGGGTTTGGCTTTATCATCGAGCTACAGGATTTACAAGGACGTCAACATTTACCAGATGTGCCCATTGTCTCCCTAATTGAATACTAATCATTGTTAATCTCTCCTATATCCTGAGAAATTGACTAATAAAAAATGACTAAATTGCTATGACTTCTCAGAAAATTTCCTGGAAGACCTGTCACGAGGGCTTTATAGGGCTAGTCACGAACGAAACATTTGTTTATGTGGTGAAACGGATATTGCAAGCACTGTTCACTTTGTTATTGGCAACGGCGCTGTCGTTTGTGATCATGAAACTATCCCCGGGGGATTATGTGGATACGTTGCGCCAAAATCCGACAATTTCGCCAGAACGCATTGAGGAATTAAGGCAACAGTTTGGTTTAAATAAATCTTGGCCAGAACAGTTTGGACTATGGTTATGGCGAATTTTTACCCAAGGAGATTTTGGTACCAGTTTTGTTTACCAACGCTCAGTAGCTTCTCTGTTGTGGGAAAGGATACCAGCAACTTTACTTTTAGCGATCGCTTCTTTATTTTGTACCTGGGCGATCGCAATTCCCTTTGGTATTCTCGCAGCTGTGAAACAAAATCAAGCGACTGATCGCATTTTACAACTGATTAGCTACACAGGACAAGGGTTTCCTAGTTTCATCACTGCTTTGTTTCTGCTCATATTTGCTCAAATCACCTCACCTTTATTTCCCGTGGGTGGTATGACTAGCATCAATCATGCTGATTTGTCTTGGTTTGGCAAAATCATTGATATTGGCTGGCACATGATTTTACCCACCATTGCCTTAAGTATCACTAGTTTTGCCGGGTTGCAAAGAATCACTCGCGGAGAATTGTTGGATGTTCTACGTCAAGATTATATCCAAACGGCTCGCGCCAAGGGACTACCAGAAAATCGGGTGATTTATGTTCACGCTCTTCGCAATGCCATAAATCCTTTAATTACTTTGTTAGGCTTTGAATTGGCTGGTTTATTAGGTGGTGCATTTATTGCCGAACAATTCTTTAACTGGCCCGGTTTAGGGAGATTGACTTTACAGGCGGTAATGGCAAAAGACCAGTATTTAGTCATGGCTAGCCTCGTCATGAGTGCCGTATTACTGAATATAGGCAATTTAATGGCGGATTTGCTATTAAAGGTAGCCGACCCCCGGATTCGTTTGGAATCTTAATTGAGTATGTTTTCTGAAATTTATTATATATTGCGTTCCTCGACTGATGGTCGTTATCTCGTAGCCCATCCCGATGCTGAAAGTTCCGGCTATTTATTACTGTTTAGGGAAAACTTTGATGCTTTAAGCTATCTCAATACCCATGCTGGTCAATTAGCTAACCGCTTTGCCGTAGAATCTGTTCTTGCTACACAGTTGGGTAATTTGCTCAAACGTTGGGGTTTTAGCGGCGTGGGAATTGTCATAGATCCGTTATTGCCGAAAGTAGATTTTATGCAGCATCGTTAAATATAGTAGTTCGCAGGTAGATAAGTACTATATGAATGATAAAACTCTTGTGGAGTGGGCAGTATGCCCACTAAGGGTGTAGCGCAGTATAATGAGATACCCTATGAATAATCCACAGAGGCACAGAGAAAAAGGAGAAAGAAATAGAGAATTTCACTTCAGGGGTGGACATTTTGCCCGCCCCATTATTTAAACCACGACTTTTTCTAACATCAATTTAGAACGTTTGACTTGCTCAGGAATAGCTACGGGATAATCTCCAGTAAAGCAAGCTGAACAGAAACTATTAGTATCTTCCTGGGTTGCTTCCAGCATTCCCTCCCAACTCAGATAAGCCAGGCTATCTACTCCCAACTGCTCGGCAATTTCTGACACTGACTTGGTAGCAGCAATCAACTGATCCTGACTATCAGTATCAATACCGTAAAAACATGGATGTGTGACTGGTGGGGAAGAAATGCGCATATGTACCTCGCTAGCACCTGCTTCACGTAATGCTTTAACCAGTTTCCGGCTGGTTGTACCCCGAACAATGGAATCATCCACAATAATTACTCGTTTACCCACCAATACATCTTTGAGTGGGTTAAGTTTCATGCGAATCCCGGACTCGCGCATAGATTGTGTGGGCTGAATAAAAGTTCGACCCACATAGCGATTTTTAATCAGTCCTTCGGCGTAGGGGACACCAGAGGCTTGGGAAAATCCAATGGCCGCAGGTATTCCTGAATCAGGAACACCAAAGACAATATCAGCATCTACAGCGGATTCAGCCGCTATTTGTCGCCCTAACCTCATGCGATAGGTGTACAAACTTTCGTTGTGCATGATGCTATCAGGACGGGCAAAGTAAATCATCTCAAAGATACATAACTTACGAGCAGGTTTTTGACTCCAATGGTAGGAAGCTAAACCTGCTTCAGTAATCCAAACTAATTCCCCCGGTTCCACATCTCGTAAGTATTCGGCTCCAATGATATCTAAACCACAAGTTTCCGAAGCCAAGACATAACGGACTGGTAACCCGGGTAAAGTTCCAATTACTAAGGGGCGGATACCATTGGGATCCCGCGCACCCATGACACCAACGGGAGTCCCAATCACCAAACTAAAAGCGCCTTGGCAACGGTGAAATGCCCTACTTGCTCCTTCTACCCAATCTGCACCAGCGTTGACGGCTTGAGCGATCGCCAAAGCGATCATTTCCGAGTCTGTTGTTGTGACTAAACTCACTTGGGTCTTGACTAACTCTGACCGCAGCTGCACAGTGTTGACTAAATTACCATTATGTGCTAAAGCTAATGAACCTAGTCGGGTTTCCACCACAGCCGGCTGGGCATTATCCTTGCGGCTAGAACCAGTAGTGGAATAACGAGTGTGACCAATAGCGAGGTTTCCGGGTAACTGATCCAAAATGGACTCATTAAAGACCTGAGAAACTAAGCCCATGTCTTTGTGTAGGTGTACTTTTGCATCTTCAAACGTTGCAATCCCAGCTGATTCTTGACCCCTATGTTGCAGAGCGTATAATCCAAAGTAGGTCATTTTGGCAACATCTTCTTCTGGAGCGTAAATGCCAAAAACACCACAAGCTTCTTCTGGTTTGTCAGGTCGATGCTCTTGACTATTGATTGGGTCTATTTCCTGATTGTGGTATTCATCCGATAGCTTGTGCGGTGTAGCCATAGTGACGGAATGGATGGGAATCATTAGCTATTGCTCCTGGTTTGGGTGTCAAGTCGGAATAATCGGTAATTGATAATTTTTAATTCGCAATTACTACCCCACCAATAAATGGAGTGAGTTATGCTGGATTTTGTTCTGGAATTAATTACGAATTGCAAACTACGAATTAGTAATTATTTAGTCCCTGGGATTATGTCGCTGGATAGTTGCCAAATCCTTAACGAATCTTTAACCATCTATTAAAACAGTACCGTAATTCTGCTCACAGAGGTTAATTATCCCCATATAGGGGATAGAAAAATTAATTGGGAGTATTACCTAGGCGAGCAAGACGGTTAGAGATCGCCCGGAAATAGGGATCTTTCATCTGTTCCATAGTAAGTTTGATTAAGATTTGGTTATCATTGGTTAAAATCCTCAAACCTAGTTCAGAATCACCCAAATTACCTACTGTACCAAGTTTTTGCCAATTAGCCCCCAAATGTTCACCTAAGTAATATTCCCATTTTTCTTGCTGTGATTGTGTTACAGAAACTACTATTCTTGCCCCACCTTCACCAAACAGCACTTCATCCAGACGTTTTAACTGATGTTCAGGAATTTCTATCTGGATTTGGGCACCTAAGTTACCAGAAAGGCAACATTCAGCCAAAGCAACAGCCACACCCCCCTCAGATGAATCATGGGCCGAACATATCCAACCAGCACGAATACCTAAGCGGCAAACTTGCTGTACACGACGTTCCAAATCAAAATCTATCCTTGGCGGATGGCCAGCAACACTATTGTGAATAGTAGCTAAATACTCAGATGCACCCAAACTAACAGAGGATGTCAGAGGTAATCC
Source organism: Anabaenopsis arnoldii (assembly GCF_028331025.1). Classification (NCBI taxonomy): domain Bacteria; kingdom Bacillati; phylum Cyanobacteriota; class Cyanophyceae; order Nostocales; family Nodulariaceae; genus Anabaenopsis; species Anabaenopsis arnoldii. Next base: position 4,785 of record NZ_JAQMUH010000087.1, read on the forward strand.
CAAAAGATAAATTAAATCACCATTACCTTGCCAACCTTGACCACAAATCCTTGTTAAGTCAGGAATTAACCCCACCATACCCACCACAGGAGTAGGATAAATGGGTTGGGGATTACCTTGAGAATCAAAGGTTTCATTGTACAGAGAGACATTCCCGCCTGTAACTGGTGTTGCCAATTCTAGACAACCTTCAGACAAACCGCGACAAGCCTGGGATAATTGCCAGTAACCAACGGGTTTTTCTGGACTACCAAAATTGAGATTATCTGTCACCGCCAGAGGTTCGGCACCCACACAGCTGAGATTACGAGCTGCTTCTGCCACCACGGCCTTAGCTCCCTCATAGGGATCAAGATAAACATAACGAGGATTACAGTCTACAGTTGCCGCCACACCTGATGTCAAACTTTCAGGTTCTAATTCTTCATTTTTCCTTGTTTCTAGGGGACGTAAGCGCACCACAGCAGCATCAGCACCACCAGGCAGAATCACAGTATTATTCTGGACTTGATGGTCATACTGACGATAAACCCAATTTTTAGAAGCGATGGTTGGCGTACCGAGCAAAGTTAACAGAATATTATCCCAGGATTGGAGTTTACCTTCAATGTCAATCCCCGCAATTGTACAAGCTGGTAAGGAATCAGGTGACCATTTCCAAGCTTCCAGAACATACTCTGGTGGTTCTGCTAACAATTCCCGTTCATAAAGAGGGGTATTTTCCGCCAGCGCCTCAGCCGGAATTTCTGCTGCGACTGTACCCTGAAAGAAAATCCGCACAATGGGGTCAGCAATCACAGTACCCGCAACCACAGCATGAAGTCCCCAACGGTGGAAAATATCAATTAGCTCTTGTTCTCGACCCTTGTGGGCTACAAATAGCATTCTTTCTTGAGATTCAGACAGCAGGTATTCATAGGGAACCATCCCCAACTCCCGCACAGGAATTTTATCTAAATCAAATTCAATACCCACACCACCTTTAGCCGCCATCTCTGAAGTAGAACAGGTAATACCCGCAGCACCCATATCTTGGGCGGCGACAACAGCACCAGTTTTAAATGCTTCCAGACAAGCTTCAATTAAAGACTTTTCTATAAAGGGGTCACCTACTTGTACGGCGGGACGGTTATCCATTGATTCATCTGTTAATTCCGCACTAGCAAAACTGGCACCCCCCATACCGTCTCTTCCCGTGGTAGAACCGACATATAACACAGGATTACCAATACCAGCAGCACCGGATTTAACGATTTCTGGTGTTTCCATTAATCCCAGTGCCATGACGTTAACTAAGGGATTACCCGAATAAGCCGGGTCAAAATATACTTCACCCCCAACAGTCGGCACTCCAACGGAATTACCATAATGTGAAATACCCGCTACAACACCTGTAAATAACCTTTGGGTTTTGGGATCATCTAGAGAACCGAAACGTAAAGAGTTTAATAAGGCAATGGGACGCGCCCCCATTGTAAATATATCTCTTAATATACCGCCTACACCTGTGGCGGCACCTTGGAAGGGTTCGACGGCTGATGGGTGGTTATGAGATTCAATTTTAAATGCTAATTGCAGTCCAGCGCCTAAGTCTACAACTCCGGCATTTTCACCAGGTCCAACCAGGATGCGCGCTCCTGTGGTGGGAAACTGCTTAAGTAAAGGACGGGAATTTTTATAACAGCAATGCTCAGACCACATAACTCCAAACATTCCCAGTTCAGCTTTGTTGGGATGTCGTCCTAAGCGTCTGACAATTTCTGCATATTCTTCTGGTTTTAATCCTTCGGCGGCGATTTCTTGAGGGGAAAAGGGAGTAGAGGAAGTGGCGGTCATGGAAATAATGCACCAAGAGTACAGAGAATTATTGTATCGATTTAGTTACCCTATATGCACTTTGCAACCACTAATTAAGACTTTTTTGCATATTTACCCTTCAAATAGTGGCGACTATCTGCTAAAATTTCCCCACATCTGGTTAATAACTTGACAGATTTTTTGCCACAGCCATGACCAAATGTGAGGACGTTATGATCAAATGAGAAATCTTATGGGTCTAATACCTTAACATTCACAATCCTAGAACCAACACCAGTTTGATCAAGACATCGCTTGAATGATGTAATCAAAGTAGGGTGCTGCTTCGGTCGCATCTTCCACACTTAGTAAGTCAAGAGAGGCAGTTTTCAAGGCGCTAATAGCTTCTACCATGCCTGGTACAGGAACACCTAAAGAATTGTACATTTCTCGCACGCCGATTAAACCAATTTTTTCGATTGGTTCTTTGTCGCCTGCAAGTACGCCATAGGTAATAAGGCGCAAATACCAACCAAAGTCACGGATACATAGGGAACGCTGACGTTCGCCGTAAGCATTACCGCCGGGGGCGATAAAGTCAGGGCGCTTTTTCCACAGATTTTTGGTTGCTTCCTGAACAATCTTTTTTTCGTTCTCCGCTAAGGTCGCAGCAATGCGTGTCCTTTGTTCTCCGGTTTGGAGAAATTCTTTGATGCTTTTGAGTTCGCCACTGCTCGGATAACGCAGTTGGTCGTCGGCTTGGAGAATAACTTGGCTAATTACGGTCATAATTATACGCTCTTGTGTGCGAAATATTATTTGCTAGTTTAGCGAGTCTGAGGTACACAAAGAAAGGAAAATTAGGAAGATGATGGGAGTGAGCACAAGGATTGTGATTTTCTCATGACCAATGACCCATGACTAATAACTAATGACTAAACACCAGGGTGAGTTAATTGAAATTGTGATCGCCGACTTGAGTAGTACAGGTGATGGTGTGGGACGTTTTGAGGAAATTGTGGTTTTTGTCCCCGATACTGTTCCAGGCGATCGCGCTATAGTTCGCTTAGTACAAGTTAAACCTCAATACGCTCATGCTCAACTTCATCACCTCTTGCAAGCATCTCCTCATCGGGTCAGAGCAAGTTGTATTGTGGCTGACAAGTGTGGTGGTTGTCAGTGGCAACATATTGATTATGAATATCAGCTAGTAGCGAAGCATGATCAAGTTATCCAAGCTTTACAGCGTATTGGTGGTTTTGTCAATCCACCAGTCGATCCGGTGTTAACCACAGATGCACCTTTGGGCTATCGCAATAAGGCCACTTATCCTCTAGGAGTTTCCGCCACAGGTCAGGTACAAGCTGGTTACTACCAAAAAGGTAGCCATCGATTAGTGAATTTAAATCAATGTCCTGTTCAAGATGCGAGATTAAATCCTTTACTGGTACAAGTAAAGCAGGACATCCAACAACACGGTTGGCAAATTTACGATGAACGAAAACACCAAGGACAAATCCGCCATTTGGGTTTACGTATTGGACGGCGAACTGGCGAAATGTTATTGACTTTGGTAGTGAAGGAGTGGAATTTACCAGGAATTGAACAGCAAGCCCAGGAATGGTTAAAGCGCTATCCCCAACTGGTGGGTGTGTCTTTAAATCGCAATCACCATCGCACAAATGCCATTTTTGGCGCTGAAACTCGTTGCGTTGCTGGTGTTTCTCACCTGCGAGAAGTCTTTGCTGATTTAGAATTTCAAGTCCGTCCAGATACGTTTTTCCAGGTTTATACAGAAACCGCAGAAGCACTGTTGCAGATAATTCAGTCAGAACTCAATCTTCAAGGACAGGAGTTGCTAATTGATGCTTATTGTGGTATTGGTACTTTAACTTTACCTTTAGCCAAACAAGTTCGGGAAGCTATAGGATTAGAATTACAACCAGAAGCTGTAGAGCAAGCTATTGTCAATGCCCAGCACAATGGAATTAATAATGTTACATTCCAAGTAGGCGCAGTAGAGAATTTGCTGCCGGAAATGGGCATAATACCAGATGTGGTGTTACTTGATCCGCCGCGCAAAGGGTGCGATCGCGCCGTGATTAATTCTTTATTAGAACTGAAACCTCCACGCATAGTTTACGTCAGTTGTAAAGTAGCTACTCTGGCTCGCGATCTAAAATTGTTATGCCAAGATGGGCTATATCACATGACACGCATACAACCTGCTGATTTCTTCCCCCAAACAGCTCATGTAGAAGCGGTTGCTTTTATGGTGTTATCACATTAGTATCAGTAATACTGAGTGTGGAAGAAAAACTTACATTTCAAATTTGTAGTCTAATGCATACTAAAAATGCTAAAATCTAATTAAGCTAAAAAAAACGATTTTGTTACAGAGATTAAATTCCCATCCACCCCAAGCAACATGAATAAGCTTTGGTAAAGCAACTATCGGCAATACCAAGATTATCCTCATACTCTTGAATATTACCAATAATTTTCTTTGCTAACTGCACGAGCAGTTGTCTTTATAGGCGTTATATGTATCAACAATCTCATCTCATAAACAGAGTCAATTCTCCCTAGGATTTCCCAAATTTAGTGTTTAAAGACGCAAGTTTGAAGGCAGCGTGACCACCTCACTTTTGTATCAGGGTGCCTGTAATCAATAGCAAACTAATGTCTAGCTAACTGAAAGCTGCGGGGTTTCTCTTGTGATGACCATTTCCCTTCGTCCAGTTGGACGTTATTGGGGCACAATTAGTTTTGCCTCAACTCTTTATCTATGCCCAATTTTAGATTTACTCCTAGCTGAAATTCCAGGAAAACTGCAAGCAGAATTGCGCCTAGGACTCCAAGAAGCCCTAGTAAATGCCGCAAAACATGGTAATAATCTTGATCCTAGTAAAACAGTTGTAGTCCGTTTTTCCCTAATCAACAATCAATATTGGTGGGTAATCTCAGACCAGGGTCAAGGCTTTGTTCCTGTATCGGCTGATGATGAAAACCCCACAGATTATTTACCACCAGATGAATCAGAAAATGGTCGTGGTTTATGTCTTCTGCATCAAATTTTTGATCAAGTAGAGTGGAATCGTAAAGGTACAGAATTGAGACTGTGTAAAGAAATGGAAAATAGCCCCCGTTTGTCTTTGAGAAGGTAGGGGAGCGGTCATTAGTCATTGGTATTGGGAAAACAACTACTTTATCCCTGATTTCCATGGCTGGGACAGGGAGGTGCAGAAATTGATCGGTCTAACCAACCAACAGCTTGTTGTAATCTCACTATGGCTTCTTCGGGCTGATTTTGGACAAGGTACAAAAGGGCGGCCGCGGCTTGTTCACTAGCGCGAGAATTGCGGTTAGACTTGAGGCGATGCCAATCCTTAGGCGAGATACTTAGCCTTTCCATTAAGGCTTGGGCTAGTTCTAGAGTGCTAAGTTCATTCAATGGATTGGTTTGAGAAAGCTGAGTAGGTTGAGACATGATTCTAAGTGCTAAGTGATGCGTAAAGAGAAGATAAATTACTTATATAAAATAGTGCTGATTCAGAAGTTAAAATTTTGGGGATTGACCAGCATTTAATCATAGTTTACTACCTGAAAATGAAACCGCGTCAAGAATCACCATCGCCAGGGGAAAGTCAAGAAACGGATTTGGATCAAGAACTGGAAAATATAGAGCGATGGCTCTACTCCTTGAAGAAACGTTACAATCAGGTACAAAGCCATCGACAAAAACAGGCACAATGGCAACAGCATCAACACGAATTAGCACAAGATAAACACCAGACAGCAGAAATATCAGCTGCCCAGTAAATTAAACAGCAGTTAAAACTACTAGAAATCAACTGAGAACGCCAGTTATTTTCTGGGACTAGTTTGACAAAACCTTTCTGTCCAGCCGTCCGCTTGAGTGGAATGGTATTTATTGTAGGCTGGATATTGTGGTGGGTAATCCCGATTTTGGCTTGGGGAGCAACTTAAATGTTAATATTGTTTAATATCTGTCTTAGTTGACAAAATAGAAGTTATATAGTATGTCAAATCGAAGAATTGCAGAAGTATTACGCACTGGTCAACCTGATGATTCTCTCGTGGTTCAAGGCTGGGTGAGAACAAAACGGGAGTTAAAAGGATTTGCGTTTATAGAAGTCAATGACGGATCCTCACTAGCTAATTTGCAAGTGGTCATCAATCAGGATTTACCAGACTACGAAGCCATTATTAAAAAGCTGAATACAGGTGCTTCGGTGGAGGTGAGTGGGCTACTAGTGGCTTCTCAAGGGAAGGGACAGCGCATTGAATTAACAGCCGCGGCTGTGAAAGTTTATGGAGAAGCTGATCCCGAAACCTACCCTCTGCAAAAGAAACGCCACTCCTTTGAATTTTTACGCACAATAGGACACTTGCGATCGCGGACTAACTCCTTTGGTGCAGTTTTCCGGGTGAGAAACGCCTGTTCTACAGCGATTCACCAATTTTTCCAAGAGAGGGGCTTTTTATGGGTACATACACCTGTAATTACGGCTAACGACTGCGAAGGCGCGGGTGAACTATTCAGCGTCACCAGCTTCGACCTCAAAAACATACCCCGCACAGAAACTCAAACAGTAGATTACACCCAGGACTTTTTTAGTAAACCCACCTATTTAACAGTTAGCGGTCAGCTAGAAGCCGAGGTCATGGCCATGGCCTTTACTAACGTCTACACATTTGGCCCCACATTCCGGGCGGAAAATTCCAATACCTCGCGCCACCTCGCCGAATTTTGGATGGTGGAACCAGAAATGGCCTTCTGCGACCTAGATGGTAATATGGATTTAGCCGAAGCATTTCTCAAACAGGTTTTTGGATATGTGTTAGAGAAATGTCCAGAAGACATGGAATTTTTCAATCAACGCATTGATAATACTGTTTTAGCCACAGCCGACAATATTATTAATAATCAATTTGAGCGATTAACTTATACAGAAGCAGTCAAATTATTAGAAAAAGCCAATGTCAAATTTGAATATCCAGTGAGTTGGGGCTTAGATTTACAATCAGAACATGAAAGATATTTAGCAGAACAGCTGTTTAAAAAGCCTGTAATTGTCACAGATTATCCAGCACAAATTAAAGCATTTTATATGCGTTTGAATGAGGATGAAAAAACCGTTCGCGCCATGGACATTCTGGCACCTAAAATTGGGGAAATTATCGGCGGTTCTCAAAGAGAAGAAAGGTTAGATGTATTGGAACGCCGTATTTTAGCGCAGGGAATGCAGCCGGAAGATTTATGGTGGTACATGGATTTACGCCGTTATGGTACTGTTCCCCATGCTGGTTTCGGCTTAGGCTTTGAAAGACTGGTGCAATTTATCACAGGTATGGGAAACATCCGGGATGTGATTCCCTTCCCTCGCACACCACAAAGCGCCGATTTCTAGTATAAGCCATGATATAAATCTCTTGCAGCCTTAACCCACACTAAAAGACCACAAAAAACTTAGGGTGGGTGAGGTACACAGGGTCATATTGTAGCGATAAATATTTGTAATTTTGAGACGTAACTCACTCTATGGTTATTTCCAGTTGGGAAGACGGGGAATTTAGGTGGAGTGATGTATTGATAATTTTAGGTGATATCCGGGTTGGAACATGGCAGTTGAGGACTGTATTATGAATTATGAATTATGAAGTTTGAATTAAAAAAACCCAAATTTAGCTTCACAATTCATAATTTGTTAGCCGTCAAACTAAAGTCAGGATGTCAAAACAAGCTTGAGTTTTGAGCTATTCTGTGTAACTCAAAACTCAGAACTTGGGAAATCAGCACAGAGATTAAGCCATTTGATTTTCAATCGCCCAACGCGCTAGTTCAGTACGGTTGTGGAGATTAGTTTTGCCCAACATATTGGACACATGGCTTTCAACTGTACGCTGACTCACATTTAGTTCTTCAGCAATTTCCCGATTAGCTAAACCCCTAGCGACAAACTGTACCACTTTCAGTTCAGTTGGGGTTAACTGTACATCAAAGGGAACCTGAATTCGGGAACCGTTTTCTCCTCCTTTAGCTTGGTGTTCTTTCCAACGAGTAGTTTGCTTCAGCGAAGATTCTACTTGTGCTACGAGTTCTTCTGGTTCAAAGGGCTTGACCATATAAACATCAGCCCCTTTGTTCAGACCTTTAACTCGCTCTGCACTTTGGCCCTTCGCTGATAGGAAAAGCACGGGAATCCAGGCGGTGCGTTCATTTTGTCGGAGTTGTTCTACAAAAGTATATCCGTCCATCTCCGGCATGATGACGTCACAGATGATCATATCTGGAATATCTTGTTGAAGAATTCCCAGGGCTTCTCGTCCATTTTCGGAAGTGTTAACTTCATAGCCTCTAAATTCCAGGTAGTCCTTCACCAGCAAGATGAGGTTAGGGTCATCGTCAATCAGTAGCAGTCTTTTGTGATCTTTCATGCTGGGCTCTTTCATAGCATTGGCACTTTTCGCGCTTCGGTCCATCAAGGTGTTGAGTGGTTATCCTTTATGGTGGATCATTGAGGTGTTGTCCTTTTTCTACTTAACTTGCCTTTGCCTTCTGGAAGTCTTAAAAGTGGTGATTACTTTTGATAAGACGACGGGATCATGGGCAACTTTCAGTAAGGATACGTAGAGCAGTAGTATTTATAATGCGTTATTATATATCGCTTTGAAAGTGGCGGGTGAAAAAAACACTGATTAAATAATCATGCTTCTAATTCACGAGGTACATATTGGCTGAAGATGACCCTAACTTAAAAAAAACCGCCCTTTCAGAGGCTTACTGCTTTACTATATCCTGGTGATGTTCAGCCTTGACAAATGTTCGCAAGCAAGTAGAGGAGTTATCGGCAGAAGATGGGTCAAAATGCATATTCTTGCACCACCATTATGCCTATCGAGTGTTTTGGGATGACTGGCTCAATAACTTCTGGTTTTGCTCGGCAATACCAGGAACCATATGGGTAGACCACCATTATCGGTCTACAGCAACAAACCCGCAAGAGATAGGCTGTAGTCTTATAGGATGTAAGTGGGAGACTTGCTGTTTAATTCACCCTTGGGCTTTAGTCAGTGTTCCCAATATCCAAGACTAACTTGTTTTGCACAGAAGTGAGTAACTGTCTGGTCAGCACAGATAAAATTCTCTGGCTGAATTTCTGCCATTGCTCAGATTTTTAGACAATTACTTAGGGCTTTGTCATCAAGAAACTGAGTAATTTTGGCGAGTTAACGGCGTCACCCTACCAGTGTAGTCTTACTCATCGATCGGCACCCTGATTACAGTTTTATAACAATTTCCCGGTTTTGCACATAAATTTATCTATATAAAAATATTCGTAACTTACCCAGCAAAACCCGATATATCCAAATTATGCAGTATTTATACTTAAGTACTGCTGCCATATGCTGGTGCGGGAACCCGTACTCAATTAATTATTGCCATTTTATGCTGCTTTTAGGTAGATTAGCACTCAGGAGTTGAGAGTGCTAACTCTGGAGAAAAAATATTTATGGCAGCTGTAACTTTAAGCGTTTCTACAGTTAAACCCCTAGGCGATCGCGTTTTCGTAAAAGTGAGCGCCCCCGAGGAAAAAACCGCAGGTGGACTGTTTTTACCCGACAACGCCCAGGAAAAACCCCAAGTAGGCGAAGTAGTAGCCCTTGGACCTGGCAAGCGTAACGATGACGGTAGCCGTCAGACATTAGACATTAAAGTCGGCGATAAAGTGCTGTACTCCAAGTATGCTGGCACTGATATCAAGCTCGGCACAGAAGAATACGTACTGCTTTCTGAAAAAGATATCTTAGCAGTCGTCAACTAATGGGGAATGGGTACAGACGCAAGGGGGCGAACCCCACGCCCAAAGCCCAACCCCTAAAGTCCAATCAAAAATCTTGACTTACTCCCTGAATAGAGATACCTATGGCAAAGCGCATTATCTATAACGAAAACGCCCGTCGCGCCCTCGAGCGAGGCATTGACATCTTGGCTGAGGCTGTAGCTGTCACCCTAGGCCCTAAAGGTCGTAACGTAGTCCTCGAAAAGAAATTTGGCGCACCCCAAATCGTTAATGACGGTGTAACCATCGCCAAAGAAATCGAATTAGAAGACCACATTGAAAATACAGGCGTGGCGTTGATTCGTCAAGCTGCTTCTAAGACCAACGACGCGGCTGGGGATGGTACCACCACTGCCACCGTTTTAGCCCACGCCATGGTCAAAGAAGGCTTACGCAACGTTGCAGCTGGTGCTAATGCAATTTCCCTGAAGCGTGGTATTGATAAGGCTGCAGGCTTTTTAGTAGATAAGATTGCTCAACACGCCCGTCCAGTAGAAGATTCTAAATCCATTGCCCAAGTTGCTTCGATTTCAGCTGGTAACGATGAAGAAGTCGGCCAGATGATTGCCCAAGCAATGGACAAAGTAGGCAAGGAAGGCGTAATTTCTCTCGAAGAAGGGAAATCTATGACCACCGAGCTAGAAATTACCGAAGGGATGCGCTTTGACAAGGGCTATATCTCTCCCTACTTTGCCACCGATGCTGAACGCATGGAAACGGTTTTTGATGAGCCTTTCCTGCTGCTCACCGATAAAAAAATCGCTTTGGTACAAGATTTGGTACCAGTTCTCGAGCAAGTAGCTCGTGCTGGTCGTCCTTTAGTGATTATCGCTGAGGATATTGAAAAAGAAGCTTTAGCTACCTTGGTGGTTAACCGTCTGCGTGGTGTGTTAAATGTTGCGGCTGTAAAAGCTCCTGGCTTTGGCGATCGCCGTAAAGCTATGCTCGAAGATATCGCCGTTCTCACTGGTGGTCAATTAATTACCGAAGACGCTGGTTTGAAGCTAGAAAACACCAAGCTAGAAAGCCTGGGTAAAGCTCGCCGTGTGACCATTACCAAAGACAACACCACCATTGTTGCTGAAGGTAATGAAGTTGCTGTTAAGGCTCGTTGTGAACAAATCCGTCGTCAGATGGAAGAAACCGAATCTTCCTACGACAAAGAGAAGTTACAAGAACGTCTTGCTAAACTCTCTGGTGGTGTAGCTGTGGTCAAAGTGGGTGCTGCCACCGAAACCGAAATGAAAGATAAGAAGCTACGCCTGGAAGATGCTATCAACGCTACCAAAGCGGCTGTAGAAGAAGGTATCGTTCCCGGCGGTGGTACAACTTTAGCTCATCTGGCTCCTAGCCTGGAAGAGTGGGCTAACAGCACCCTTACCGGTGAAGAATTAACAGGTGCTTTGATTGTAGTTCGGGCTTTACCAGCGCCTCTGAAGCGGATTGCTGAAAACGCCGGTCAGAATGGTGCTGTCATTGCTGAACGGGTCAAAGAGAAAGAATTCAACGTTGGTTACAATGCTGCTACCAATGAATTCGTTGATTTGTTAGCCGCTGGTATTGTTGACCCTGCGAAAGTAACTCGTTCTGCTCTGCAAAATGCTGCTTCGATCGCTGGTATGGTGTTGACAACCGAATGTATTATCGTTGACAAGCCAGAACCTAAAGACGCTGCTCCTGCTGGTGGCGCTGGTATGGGTGGCGGTGACTTCGATTACTAATACTCTCTAAGTCACATAAATTAAAAAAGCTCCATTCCCTTGTGGGTGGGGCTTTTTTTGTGGCAATCACAACCCAGAGTGAGTAAATGTAATAATTAATAAAAAAGACGTCTTATAATATCATCAACTTAATTAAATATAGCGTGTCTCAATTTTGTGAAGTACAGATTCAATGGTAACAAGCTTGTTTAGAAAGATTTAGGCGTACCTCAGTTGCTTAGGAAATGCTATAAATTTGCGCACAATGTCGATATTTTCCTGATTTACCCAATTTTCCCCACATGAACATGATGAGGAATGAGGTTGTTATGCAACCTAGCGATTCAAAGAATATTAGAGCAATTCTTACGTGATTAATAGAAGAAATACAAAGCTTATAATCTTTAATATCAAATGAACGACCACAAACTTTATTATCCCAATTACCCCAAAAAGTAACTAATATTCTGACATGACACACTTAAAATATGAAGGTTATTACGAAGTAAAACTAAATAAATTAGTTAGAGAAAAATTTGGAGACACTAATGTTTATGGACAAAATGCTAAATCATTACTGACAAAGGCAACTGGTTTTATTGGTGATTATGATTTTACGCTGAATCCTTATCGGGGTTGTCAGTATGGGTGTAGTTATTGTTATGCGGCTGCATTTAGTCCCAATAGTAAGATGCGGGATGATTGGGGTAAATGGGTAATTTTTAAAGAAAATTCTGCCCAAGTTTTGACTAAGGAATTACAAAAATGGTATAAGCAACACCCTCAAACTCCTCCCAGAATTTACATGAGTAGCGTTACAGATCCTTATCAACCTCTGGAATCTCGCCATCAGTTGACTCGGAGGTTGTTAGACGTAATGCTAGATGTTAGGAATGATGGCTATGCCACACCAACATTAGTAATTCAAACTCGAAGTCCAATTATTACAAGAGATATTGATTATTTACAACGATTTAAACGCTTACGTATTAATATGAGTATTCCCACTGGAAGTGAATCAGTTAGAAAAGATTTTGAATCGCGATCGCCTAGCATTAAAGCCAGATTAAATGCCATAATTAAACTTAAGCAAAGTATTGACTCCTTCAAAGGTTTCGTACCAAAAATATCTATTACAATCACTCCATTACTACCTACTTTACCCAGTGATGAAGCTGCTTTTATTAGTAAGTTAGCTGTTGCTGATAGAGTCGTAATTCAAGATTTTCATCTTAATCATAATCGTTCTCTCATAGCATCAACTCGTCAGGAAGCCAGGGAGATAAAGCAAAAATATGATTGGTGGTATAATGCAGAAAATTTTAGCTATGTCAAATTTAAAGAAAAACTATTTAATCAACTTCCTGGTGTAGAAATTAAAGAAGGTAAAGAGGGATTTGGATATGAGTAATCCGATTGCTAATTGGTGGCGTAGTCAGCAATTTAACTCAGCATTAAAACGTGGTGATACTAAAAAAGCAGAGCAATTATTGCAAGCTATTCAACAATCAGGTGCAAGTTTTTCCTGGATAGAGAAATTATTTAGAGATAAATTGCAACTTGACCGTTATTCTCAAGACTATAAAAGGGAAGTAGCAAATTTAACTAAACAAATAACAGATGAGCGTCATCAAACAGATAATATAACATTAGTACCAGAAAAAAACTTTATTAAATTTGTCAATGAAAATTTTAATTTAGTTCAGCATGATGAATATAAACTACAGGTTACCGGTATCGACCAACAAATATTTGATGAGTTTGAAGCTACTCTGGTTGAATATCTAAAAGTAGAGTTTAGAAAATTTTCTCAAGAACAGTTAGATATTAGAATAAAAGATGCCGTAAAAGACATTAATAAGTTAAAAATTGGACAAGATCCAAACTATAATTTCAGTTTAACTCCCCATGTCTATTTTATGAAGTTTTTTTTAGAGAATGTATATTGTTTATATTTAGCTTGGTTTTTGGTTTATCAGGATGGCTTACTACCAAGTCAGGTAAAAATTCTTGATATTGCAGCAGGTCCAGGAACAGTTGCTTATGCTTTAGCTTTATTTTTTAAAAGTGCTGTTAATTTTTGTAAAATTCCTCCAATTCATATATCTTATTACTCTTTAGAACAGCAAGATGATTTCCAGTTTAGAGGACTGCAGTTTTGGCGCCGATATATTGAGTCCCAGATAACGCCTATTAATACCTACTTTCGCTTTGTTACTTCTGACGTTTTTAGTTGGAATTATCAAGCTGCTAATTTACCTGGTGATTTTTTTGACTTCATTATTATTTCGCACTGTTTCTTTTCTGATAGAAATAAAAGGATACAGGTTCATCATATTTATCAACAAATTATTGCTAAAAGTTTAAATGCACAAGGTTATGTTATCCTAGTAATACAAGATAAGAAATTATTTAAGTTTTATAAATGTCCACAAAGTGAAGATTTAGAACAGGAAAGAAATATTGTTATTAAGTTTGTTTCTGATTTAGGTTTAAAGCTGGTTTGGTATAGATATTTAACATCTACAGATTCCCGATCATCCGATCCTGCTAAATTTGCTAGGTTTGCTACGGAAAATTTACCGAAGCAAGTAAATATGAGTCCAATGATCCAGAAATATTTTGATCAAAAGCATGATTCTCACTATAAATTAGATGATTATGTAATTTTGGCACAACAGCAGAATATCAAAGCTTGATGAAAAGGGTAAAATTTAAAGTTTTTTAATTATATAAACTCAGTCCTGAAGGTGTAAAGGTTTAATTTTATAAATGAGTTCTAATCCCGCAGAAGGTTGGCATGGCAAACTTAATCTAGTATATGCCGATCGCCTGAATAATACCGAGTTAATTCACAGTCACCAGCAAGCACCCCTGAAGGTACAACGGCCTTTTTATCCAGAGGGGGCAAAAATTTGTCATAGTGTGATATTACACACTGCGGGGGGTGTCGTAGGGGGCGATCGCCTATCCTATAACCTCCACCTCCAACCCCAAGCAAAAGCATTAATTACCACAGCAGCAGCCAGTAAAATATACAGAAGTAACGGACTACAAGCCAGGCAAAATATAAACATCCAAATTGATGCAGGTGCTTGTTTAGAATGGCTCCCCCAAGAAACAATAATATTTAACGGAGCAATTTATCGCCAAGATTTACGGGTAGAATTAGCACCGGGAGCCAGTTGGTTAGGTTGGGAAATTACCCGATTTGGTCGGACTGCGAGGGGTGAAAAATTTTTCCAAGGAGAATGGCGATCGCACACAGAAATTTGGCAGGAAGGCCTTCCCCTGTGGATTGATCGCCAATGGTTACCCGGTAGCGAAGAGGTTTTTCACAGTCCTCATGGTTTAGCGGGACAACCAATAGTAGGTAGTCTGGTTTGGGTAGGAAACCCTATTTCTGGGGAAACCTTGGCAAAAATGCGGAATTTATGGGTGGGTACTGGGGATATCGGTATGACACAGTTACAAAATGGATTTTTGTGTCGATATCGTGGTACTTCCACATCAGAAGTGAGAAACTGGTTTACAGCTATTTGGCAATTACTACGAGTATCCGTTTTAAATCGTAGTAGCTGCGTACCCAGAGTATGGCAGGTTTGAACAAAGCATAGAGGATAAGAGAATGCAACTGACACCCCAGGAAAAAGATAAACTGCTGATTTTCACCGCCGCCTTATTAGCAGAGAGACGTAAAAATAGGGGTTTAAAATTAAACTATCCAGAAGCAGTCGCCTATATTTCCGCTGCTATTTTAGAAGGAGCAAGAGATGGGCAAACTGTAGCAGAACTAATGACTTATGGGACAACCGTATTAACAAAAGATGATGTTATGCCAGGTATACCCGAAATGGTACAAGAAGTCCAGATAGAAGCAACCTTTCCCGATGGTACTAAGTTAGTAACTGTACATAATCCCATTAGATAATTATTAGGTAAAAGTAAAACCATGATTCCAGGGGAAATTATTACACCAGATGGCGACATAGAATTAAATGCAGGTCGTCCTACCATTAAACTACAAGTTGCAAATACAGGCGATCGACCGATTCAAGTAGGTTCCCATTTTCACTTTTATGAAGTGAATCCAGCCTTAGATTTTGACCGGGAACAAGCGCGGGGAATGCGACTTGATATTCCCGCAGGAACAGCAATAAGATTTGAACCGGGAGACCAAAAACAAGTTACCCTAATACCCTTAGTAGGGAGTCGTCAAGTTTACGGGTTTAATAGCAAAGTTAATGGAAGTCTTTAAACGCAAAGGGGCGCAAAGGTAGACGCAAAGGGACGCAAAGGTATGGATGAGAATGATTTGAGTCGGATAATTATTGGTTGTGCAATGCGGGTGCATACTGTCCTAGGTCCAGGTTTATTAGAGTCGGCCTATGAGGAATGTTTGGATTATGAATTGAGGAAACAGGGATTAAATGTGAGTAAGCAAGTTCCACTACACCTGATGTATGAAAATGTCAAATTGGATTGTGTCTATAGATTAGATTTAATGGTAGAAAATAAGGTAATTATTGAAGTCAAAACCGTAGAATCATTTAAACCAATTCACGCAGTACAACTTTTAACTTACCTAAAACTGGCTAACTGTAAACTTGGTCTCCTCATCAACTTTAATGTCACCCTCCTCAAAGAAGGAATCAAACGTGTAGTTCACCAACTCTAACTTTGCGTACCTTTGCGCTTTCCTTTGCGTACCTTTGCGTTTAAATATAATTAGGAGCAATTTACTATGCCTTATAGAATTTCTCGTCAAGCCTACGCCGAAACCTATGGCCCTACAGTAGGCGATCGCATTAGACTAGCTGACACAGAATTATTTATTGAAGTAGAACAAGATTTTACCACCTATGGCGATGAAGTGAAATTTGGTGGCGGTAAAGTTATTAGAGACGGAATGGGACAATCCCCCATTTCTAACGCCGATGGCGCGGTAGATTTAGTGATTACAAACGCCTTAATTCTCGACTGGTGGGGTGTGGTCAAGGCAGATATTGGCATTAAAGACGGTAAAATTTTCAAAATCGGTAAGGCGGGAAATCCTTATATTCAAGACAATATAGATATTATTATTGGCCCGGGTACGGAAGCTTTAGCTGGGGAGGGAATGATCATCACTGCTGGGGGTATTGATAGTCATATTCATTTTATTTGTCCTCAGCAAATTGAGGTGGCGATCGCTTCTGGGATTACTACTATGTTGGGTGGTGGTACTGGACCTGCTACAGGAACAAACGCTACCACCTGCACCCCTGGACCTTGGAATATGCACCGGATGTTACAAGCTGCTGATGCGTTCCCCATGAATTTAGGCTTTTTGGGTAAAGGTAACACCAGTCAACCCCAAGGAATAGTAGAACAAATTTTAGCAGGTGCGATGGGGTTAAAACTCCATGAAGACTGGGGAACTACCCCCACCACTATTGATACTTGTTTGGGTGTAGCTGATGAATATGATGTGCAAGTAGCAATTCACACAGACACTCTCAACGAAGCCGGGTTTGTAGAGGATACCATCGCCGCTTTTAAACATCGTGCTATCCATACTTACCATACTGAAGGTGCAGGGGGTGGACACGCTCCAGATATTATTAAGGTTTGCGGACAAGCCAATGTTTTACCATCTTCTACCAACCCCACACGCCCTTACACTGTCAACACCTTAGAGGAACATCTAGATATGTTGATGGTATGTCATCACCTCGACCCTAGCATTCCCGAAGATGTGGCTTTTGCTGAGTCCCGTATCCGCCGAGAAACCATCGCCGCTGAGGATATTCTACATGACCTAGGCGCGTTTAGTATGATTGCCTCCGATTCTCAAGCTATGGGTAGGGTAGGAGAAGTAATAATTCGTACCTGGCAAACAGCCCATAAAATGAAGGTGCAACGGGGGAGCCTTGCGGGGGATGGACTTGCGGATAATAATCGCGCCAAGAGATATATTGCAAAATATACGATTAATCCTGCAGTTACTCATGGTATTTCTCAGTATGTCGGCTCTGTAGAACCAGGGAAACTAGCAGACTTGTGCTTGTGGCGACCAGCGTTTTTTGGTGTGAAACCAGAAATTGTCATTAAAGGTGGGATGATTGCGTGGTCACAGATGGGTGATGCTAATGCTAGTATTCCCACACCCCAACCAGTACATATGCGCCCTATGTTTGCTAGTTTTGCGGGTGCGCGTCACGCTACATCTTTAACTTTTGTTTCCCAAGCTGCAGTACAAAGGGAAATTAACAGCCAATTGGGTTTACAAAAGTCCATAGTTGCTGTTTCGGGGACACGTCAAATCAGTAAAGGAGATATGAGGCTAAATGATGCGCTCCCACGCATTGAAGTTGACCCAGAAACCTATGAGGTGAGAGCTGATGGTGAATTGTTGACTTGTGAACCCGCCAAGGTTTTACCCATGGCGCAAAGATATTTTCTGTTTTAGATCATTTAACTACTGGAGAATAAATTTAAATGCCTGGACAAATAGTTACAAATATGTTATGTGACAATTTACTCAATATTCCTGAGATGCTCTATAATCAACGGGAATTTTTTCAAACTGGTAAAACAAAAGATATTACTTTTCGCCTGGAACAACTGAAAATTCTTAAACAAGCAGTACTTGACAATGAACAAGCAATAATTCAAGCACTAAAAGCAGACTTACATAAACCGGAATTTGAAACTTATGCTATAGAAATTGGTGTAGTCACTGAAATAGATTACGCTATCAAACACCTCAAGAGTTGGACTAAACCGAAACAAGCACCAGTTCCCTGGAAGTTTTTCACCTACTCGGCTAAAATATATCCAGAACCTCTAGGGGTGGTTTTAATTATCGGTCCTTGGAACTATCCTTTACAGCTAATTATTTCTCCTTTAGTAGGTGCGATCGCAGCGGGTAATTGTGCTATTATCAAGCCTTCAGAAATTGCGCCCCATACTTCTAATTTATTAGCTGAAATCATTGGTAAGTATTTTCCGTCAGAGTATATCGCCGTAGTAGAAGGAGGTATAGAAACCAGTGAAAAACTCCTAGCAGAAAAGTTTGATCATATCTTTTTCACTGGTGGGACAAAAGTTGGCAAAATTATCATGGCCGCCGCAGCTAAACATCTCACACCAGTTACTTTAGAATTAGGCGGTAAAAGTCCCTGTATTGTAGATACTGATATTCATCTTGAACATACGGTTAAACGCATAACTTGGGGAAAATTTATCAATGCAGGACAAACTTGTATTGCACCTGATTATTTGTTAGTTCATCAAAAAATCAAACAAGATTTAGTAGATGGTCTGAAAAAATGCCTCAAAGAATTTTATGGAGATAATCCGGCAAATAGTCCAGATTATGCCAGGATAATCAGTCGAAAGCAATTTGACAGATTGGTTAATCTGATTGAAAACGGGCAAATTATTATAGGGGGAGAAACCAAAGCTGAGGAACTTTATATCGCTCCTACGTTACTTGATCATGTTTCTTTAACAGATCCAGTCATGGAAGAAGAAATATTTGGCCCTATCCTGCCTATAATTGAATATACAGATATTACAGAAGCGATCGCCTTAATTAACTCCCGTCCCAAACCCTTAGCTTTATATATATTTACTCAGAATCAGACCCTGCAAAAACAAGTTTTACAGGCAACCTCATCGGGTGGAGTGTGTATAAACGACACAGTAATGCAAGTAGGTGTGTCATCTTTACCCTTTGGTGGTGTAGGTGACAGTGGGATTGGTAGCTATCATGGAAAAGCAAGTTTTGACACCTTTTCTCATGACAAAAGTGTGTTAAAAAATTCTTTTTGGTTGGATTTAGACTGGCGATACGCTCCCTACCAAGGCAAATTATCTGCCTTAAAACGAATTCTGGGCTAGAACTTCTATTGAAGACCACCAGTAATGGGTAACGGGGTTTCCCGATTACTCATTACCGTAACCTATAAATCTAAAGCCTAGCTTGTCCAGAAAATTATGATTCTGCTTCGTCTTCTTCAGCGGTGGGATAGACAAAGGTAGAACGTCCAGACAAAATTGACTTACCCAGAGAAAGAGCCTTTTGGGCTTCGACAGCAGCTTTATGTCTCCAGGTGGCTCGACGCTTATCTCGTTTTGATTTGGATGTTTTCTTCTTAGGGACAGCCATACTAGCGGATCTCGCAATTTTTGACAACCTCCCTATTCTAAGCTATAAACTCGACTTTTATAGGGGCGGTTTCAAATGGCAAAATTCCGATTTGCGCGATCAATTTGGGAATATTTACAAATCAATTGCCGTTTACAGTCAAATAATTCAGGGAAATATCCGGATCTTTTTGCCAATTTGGCCAATAAATAAATGTAAAGAGGATGATCAATGATCTTGCTTGAGCAATATTCTTGAGTGTAGCCTAATCGACCTCAGTGATCACTGGTAATATGATATTTAATAAATATCATAATTTAATCATGATAGCATAAAAAATGCTTATATTTCA
Source organism: Anabaenopsis arnoldii (assembly GCF_028331025.1). Taxonomy (NCBI): domain Bacteria; kingdom Bacillati; phylum Cyanobacteriota; class Cyanophyceae; order Nostocales; family Nodulariaceae; genus Anabaenopsis; species Anabaenopsis arnoldii. Next base: position 24,636 of record NZ_JAQMUH010000087.1, read on the forward strand.
GTTACTGGATCAGATTCTGCAAAAAGTATAAAACATAGGTTAGCTTTGTTTTTTCAGCAAAGCCGAGCGCAATTTTAGGCAATACAAGAATCAATAACCTACAAAGAGCGGGATGGCAAATTACTGGGCGATCACAATTGGCATCAATCAATATCAGTTCTTTCAACCCTTACGTTGCGCTCAAGCAGATGCCGAGGTGTTAAATAGTTTTTTGGTTGAAGAGGGAGGGTTACTACAGCAGCGCTGTTTATTGATGACACAGTCCTCGCCTCCCATTGGGGATATATCGACCTATCCCACTAAGCAGAATATTCTGCTGTTGTTGGAGGATTTGACCGCGGGTTGTTGGCAACCACAAGATCATCTGTGGTTATTCTTTAGCGGTTATGGGGTGAGTTACAAGGGCAAAGATTACTTAATGCCAGTGGAAGGAAATCCGGAATTGGTGGCAGAAACTGGCATAGAATTGCGATCGCTGATGCAAAGTCTGCAATTGGCTGAAGTTAATACAGTGCTGCTGCTGGACATCAATCGTGCTTTTGGCACCCAAGCAAATAGCCCCGTGGGAGCAGAAACCATAGAACTGGCTAAAGAACTACAAATTGCGGCCATTCTTTCTTGCCAATGTGATGAATTCTCCCATGAAAGTAGCGAACTGGGTCATGGGTTCTTCACAGCCGCATTATTAGAAGCTTTGCGTTCTGGTAATGCCACTCACTTAGCCGATCTAGACAGCTATTTAAGTGTTCTTACCCCAGAATTATGTCAACACTATTGGCGACCTGTCCAAACCCCGGTAACGATATTTCCATCTCACCCAGAAGCGATATTACCGCAGTTTGAGATGCAAAGCCACAAGGAACCAGTTAAAGCCGAACCAGTTATTTTTCCGGAGGAAAGCTTTGCCGTGTCCGTCACAGCGCCTGTTCTGGGCGCAACAACCCCCCCCAATTTACCCAAGACGCAAAACGTGACTATGTGGGGAGAATACCTGGGTGTGGAAACTACCCTGGGTAGTCAATCACCCTCTGTGAATTTGCCGAACTTTATACCAGATATTGGCAAATTATCAGAATCACAAGTCCCAGGCTCACAGCAGGGGCAGTATCTCAACCAAGAGAACACCCCAACTACTACAGGGGAGAGCTTCATTCATCATGTACCTCAAGCCGATGACTCGCCATTACCCGAGAATCAGACAGATCCCCCGCTATGGAAACAGTTTTTATTTTGGGGAGGCGGTACTATGCTGGTAGTCGCTTTGATTTCTATAGTTATTCTCCGCAATCAAGTAAGATATTTGCAAGTCAAACAGACTACAGAAATATCACCTTCATCACCTCCCACCGAAACAGTTGAACAAAATCATTCTTCAGCCTCTGAAACACCACCATTAACTCCGAGACAACAAACCCCATCTAATGCCCAAGTTTCCTCTAATTCTGAGTCTAAAAAGCGCAGTCAAGCAGTTTCAGAATTATCAAGAATGTCTCTGAGAGCAACCCAAGCCAGTGATCTGAGCAAAGCGATCGCCAATGCTAAGGCAATTCAACCAGGTGACCCACTCTACAAACAAGCTCAGGAGAATATTCAAGTTTGGAGTCGCATGATCCTAGAGTTAGCAGAGGGTCGTGCCGAAAAAAAAGAATATACAAGTGCCATTGCTGCAGCCCAATTAATTACTCTTGACCAAGACCTTTATTCTCAAGCACAACTGGCAATTACCCAATGGCAGTTAGAAGCTAAACAATATTTAAGTAATAATATTGTTATAGATGCAGCTGAGGCGTTAATTAGACCGGGACAAGCATCATCATATAATCGTGCCATTGAAGTCGCTAAAAGAGTACCACCAGGTCAACCAGGATTTGATCGCGCCCAAAAATCCATCAATGAATGGAGTACACAAATTTTGGCACTGGCGAAGACTCGAGCAGAGCAAGGTAATATCGAAGCAGCAATTGAAACCGCTACTTTAGTCCCAGAGATGACAGGAACTTACGAAGATGCTCAAGAAGCCATCCAAAAATGGCGGGCTACCCAGAAGAATTAAAAAGAGTTAGGAATTAAGGATTAACCCCCAACTCTTAACTTTTCACTGAAGAACAAAGCATTGAGTATTAGCAGTATTGCGACACATCCTCGCCACATTCGTCAGCAAGGTAGCACAGAGCGCGGAAACGTAAACCCACGAGTTCCTCGTATAAAGGATTGAGTTTACACATGGGCGGAATGTGAAACAGGGTTTTACCAAATAATTTGATATCGCGCTCAAAGGGACATTGAGCCGGAATCAGTTTACACAACAGATGAGATCGTTGGCGATTATTAACTGGAATGCTATCTACCCAATGGCGCAGGGGTTGGAGGAGATCACGGTTAGACTGGGAAGTTGAATCTTGTAACTGACTTATAGGAGCTTTGTTAGTATCGCCTTGATTAAAAGATACCCAGCTTGTTAACAAAAACTTCTTTGTGGTATTATCAAATACCTTCATGGTTAATCCTCTATATTAATGAGGTTATTCACCTTACTGATGAATATATACAACGTAGCAATGATTTTTGCCGGAGGAATTATTCTCTGACTAAGTCACAATCGGGCGTTACACTAGCCACTTAGGCCATAATCCAACTTATGACTACGTCAAGTTAATCGTAATTGTCGCTATATCGGTAGTGTGATCATGCAATCTTATTCATAACTTGACATACTTTAAATTTTAATAAAGCCATCTGTCATTAGACAGGGTTTAGTGTAACTTTTATAAAACTTAACATAAAAAAGGCTGGGAATATCTTTGGTAAACCAAAATAGTACTTTTGTCCGATCTGCTCCATAGAATGACTTACGTGATAACTATGAACCGAAGTCCACAGGCTAACACGGTCAATCTGACCGCTTCTTGTTTTAAATTCATCGCCGCGTTTAAATGTCTCAGGACTTACGCAAAACAGAACGAAAGTAGGGGTAATTCATGAATCACCCCTACATCAGAACCAGGTTTTTAGTCCAATCTTGCATAAGTCCTATTATTATCATTAGTTAAGAAGAACCAAAAAACCCCCGACTCGTCAAAGTCAGGGGTTCTCAAATCTTCAACCCCGGTGCGGCGCGATGATTAGGATGCTACCTGGGCTGTGGGGCGAGTCCGCCGTCTTCTACCATCAGCAACCTTGACAGGTGGTTCTTCGGGAATTTGCATCAACAAAGTTACTGTTGGTTGACATTGTAGTTCTCGACGGATAGAGCGTTGCAACTCTCGCTCTAGCATCCCTTGCAATCCACCCCAGTCTACTTCGGGTCTTTCCCCTTCACGAACTTGGGCAAATTCTGACCAGCGCACACTGAGCATTTCTTCAATGCGCTGTTGTACCCATTTTTGCACAAGCGATCGCTCTACATTAGTTACTACACCCCGCAGATGAGTTTCTGGTTTAGCCAGGAGCTGGCCGTTCCAATCAATGGCGGTGGCGATGGTGACAATACCTTCTTCTGACATACGTTGTCGTTCTTGGAGAACTTGAGCGCTCACCATTCCAGAACTAGTAGTATCCACAAGTTCTATACCACATCTGACTGTACCCGCCACACGGATAGAATCTTGTGTTAATTCCACAATGTTGCCATTTTGGATAATTACCATGTTGTCGGCAGGAATACCCATACTCTGAGCGGTTTCCGAGTGCTTAACCAGCATTCTATGTTCACCGTGAAATGGTACAAAGAACTTGGGACGAGTTAAGGCAATCATCAGTTTTTGTTCTTCTTGACAGGCGTGACCAGAAACGTGAATACCCTTGTCCCGTCCATATACCACGTTTGCCCCTTGAATCATCAATTTATCGATGGTGTTGACCACCGCGATCGTATTGCCAGGAATGGGGTTAGCAGAGAATATTACTGTGTCCCCTGGGCGGATTTTGATTTGGGAGTGTTCTTTGTTGGCAATGCGGGTCATGGCTGCCATGGTTTCACCCTGTGAGCCAGTTGTCAAAATCAAGACTTTTTCATCGGGCAAATTGCGAACTGCATGCAATGGCTGGAACAGACTATCATCACACTTGATGTAACCCAGATTGCGAGCATGAGCAATCAAATTCAGCATGGAGCGACCAACAACTGATACCACCCGCTTATGCTTCTGCGCCAACTGTAAAATTATGTTGATCCGATGCACACTGGAAGCAAAGGTAGTGACAAATAAGCGCCCGGTAGCTTTACCAAATTCCCGGTCAAGGTTGGGATAAACAGAGCGTTCTGAAGGGGTATATCCTGGTACTTCTGCGTTAGTTGAATCACTCAGTAAGCAAAGTACACCCTGTTCACCGTGTTCTGCTAGCCTTTGCAAGTCAAAGTTTTCGCCGTCTACAGGTGTATGGTCGATTTTAAAGTCTCCCGTGTGGATGACCACACCTAAAGGGGTATGAATAGCCACTGTAAAGCTGTCGGCAATGGAGTGGGTATTGCGAATATATTCCACAAAGAAATGTTGACCAATGCGCACCACATCCCGGGGTCTAACTGATCTTAAATCGGTGCGATCGCGTACCCCTGCTTCTTCTAGTTTACCCTCTAGCATTGCCATTGCTAGTCTAGGACCATAGATTACCGGGATATCAAATTGCTTGAGGTGGAAGGCAATACCGCCTATATGGTCTTCATGACCGTGGGTGACGATCATACCTTTAATTTTCTGGCGATTCTCCCGTAGATAGGTTGTATCTGGTAGGACAATATTTACCCCTAGCATTCCTTTGGTCGGAAAGGCTAATCCCGCATCTAAAAGAATAATTTCGTCCTCATACTCAAAAACGCAAGTATTTTTGCCAATCTCATGTAATCCGCCCAATGGAATAATTTTGAGGGCAGATTTAGTTTCGTTGTTTACCATTATTTTCCTTGGATTGTTGTTGTTTTTCTTCAGAGTTAATAAATTCAAATTCAGCAATCTTGTTATGAAATCAAATACCAGCTTCCTATCTGAAAGCAGCTATATTTTGCGTGAGATTGTTCATTTATTCCTGTTATAAAAAAAAAGCATTTTACATATATAACTTTTATCTAATCTCTCTACTGTGCGGTGGGCTTCTACACTTTTACATCTACAAAATCAGATATCTATGACAGTCTTAGCGGAGTAATTTCTCTGGTAAACCAGTTAAAATTACTCTCACTCAAGTTAGTAAGCATTCAATAAGTTACTATCTAGTTAAATTAAGTTCTTCCAGCACTGCTCTTAACTTATCAGTAACATCTGAGTCAGCTTCCCACAGGGGTAGACGAGTTGAACCGACATCCCAACCTTGAAGTTTCAATGCTTGTTTAATTGGAATGGGATTTGTAGTTAAAAATAAAGCTTTAAACAATGGAAATAGTTGTAGATGAGTTTCATTAGCACTGGCGATTTTTCCCACACTAAAAGCTTGGATCATCTCTTGTAGTTGATTGCCTACCAGATGAGAAGCTACACTCACAACGCCTGTAGCTCCAATTGCTAACAAGGGCAGGGTTAGGGAATCATCTCCAGAGTAAATGTCAAATTCTTTTGGTGTCAACCGGCGGATTTCACTCGCCTGGTCTAAATTGCCACTAGCTTCTTTGATACCAACAATATTATCAATTTCCGCTAACTTAGCAACTGTATCTGGACTCAGATTTTGACCAGTACGCCCAGGAACATTATATAACAGTATTGGCAGTTCTGGACAAGCTTGGGCGATGGCTTGAAAGTGCTGGTAGAGACCCGATTGTGGTGGTTTGTTGTAATAAGGTACAACCTGTAATGAACCATGCACCCCTATTGTAGCAGCTTTTTGGGTGGCGGCGATCGCTTCTTTTGTGGAATTAGAACCACATCCTGCTATCACCTTGGCTTTTCCACTCACCGCTTGCAATACTTCCACAAACAACTGGTATTCCTCTTCCCAGCTTAGGGTAGGGGATTCACCCGTTGTGCCACATACTATCAATGTATCTGTACCGTTGTTAGCTAGATGTGCTGCTAGTTTTGAGGCTACATCATAGTTGACACTGCCGTCTGCCTTGAACGGCGTAATCATAGCGGTTAAAACTCTGCCAAATTCTCCCACCCTGTTTCACTCCTAATTAGCCTTTTAGTTTTTTATCTCTTGGTGGTTCTCTATTTTAATAACCTATTGCTGAACTTGTTTCAAGGGTAATTCACTCATCTTGATTTTTCTCCCCAAAAATAACTGAAATTCCATTGCTATTATTCAGTATAAACCTATCTTTTTGCAGATTTTAGTAGATTTTTTTCTACTAATAATTCGGCAATTTGGACTGCATTTAACGCCGCCCCTTTACGGATTTGGTCACCAGAAAGCCAAAGTTCCAAGCCGCAAGGGTGAGAAATATCCTGACGAATTCTCCCCACTAGAACATCGTCCTGAGATGTGGCTTCCATGGGCATGGGAAAGTAATTCTTTTCCCAATCTTCGATTAATTTTACGCCAGGAGAGTGACTTAAAATTTCCCTGGCTGTATCTGGACTAAATGGATTTTCAAATTCTAAATTAATTGCTTCGGAATGGGCGCGTAGTACAGGAACCCGAATACAAGTAGCAGTAATTCTAATTTGTTGGTCGTTAAAAATCTTGCGGGTTTCGTTGACCATTTTCATTTCTTCCTCACAGTAACCCAAATTGTTTAAAGCTGAGTTATGTGGAAATAAGTTAAACGCCAATGGGTAAGGCAAAACTTCCGTCACCGGTTGCTGTCCTTGTAGTATAGCGCTAGCTTGGGTTTTGACTTCTGCCATGGCCTTGGCACCTGCACCGCTGGCTGATTGATAGGTTGAGACTACAATCCGTTTAATAGGGTTAATTTGATGCAGAGGCCAAATTGCCACTGTCATCAAAATTGTTGTGCAGTTGGGGTTGGCGATAATACCTTTGTGGTTAGCGGCCGCTAGGGGATTCACCTCTGGTACTACCAAGGGAATTTCCGGGTTCATCCGAAAGGCGCTGGAATTATCTATTACTACCGCACCTTTTTCCACAGCCACTGCTGCCCAAGTTTTCGATGTAGAACCCCCAGCACTGGCTAGAACTAAGTCCAGATTTTCCAAGGTGCGATCGCTCACTAATTCTACCGGTAAATCCTCACCTTTAAACCGCAGCGATCTCCCTACACTGCGCTCTGATGCCAATAGCTTCAACTCCCCCACTGGAAAGTTCCGGCTTTCTAGTAATTCCAGCAACTCTGTGCCCACAGCACCAGTTGCTCCCAAAATACCTACACTATATGATTTTGACAAATCGGCTTTCTCCTTTCCCAGATTCTCTGTATTGTTTTTCAACCGGATGATATTTTATACTTAAATCTCTAAATAGTGATGGTCTATTTTGAATATTTTTTTTAATTCTATGGGATTTTTCGGCAAAAAGTGCATTGATTTTATAGGTGACATGAAGTTAAAGACATTTAATTTAACTACTATTGCTGCTCAATTCCTCCACTTATCCCGAAAATTATATAATAATATTATACAACAACCTCATGTCCAGTACAAGAAAAGGAGTGTCTACACTTGAGCATGGTGTAATGCTGACAGTTTTTAACCGAACAACTATCGAGATTGTCAAGTGGGTTGCGAATCACGATGGGTGTACTATGATTCAGATTGACTGCAACCAGCACAGTTAAAAATGTAGCTTCCTGTTTAGGTAACAGTCACTTTCAGCCCCACAAGGTACACAGAACCAACAGTAGAACCATTCCTAGCATAAGATACAACTTGAGAAACAAGATATCACAGTATTTGAAAAAACAAGAACTGCTAAAGTTCTTGCATAACTGCGAGTTTCCATAGTTAAACTTATGGCAATAAATTGTCAAGTCCTTTGCCATGAGCAGTAAACTGGATATCTACTGAAAAGACTCATCCATATAATAATATGGGATTTTGAGTAACTTGTGGGTTCCCCCCATTCCCAGGGCAAGAGCAATCAAGCCACAGAAGCGGTAAATCGCATCAAGTGCCAACTGGGAGACAAAAAAATCAGAAATAAATACAGAGACGAAGCATGAAAGTTACCCAGGAAAAACTTCCCGCCAGCCAAATCGGCTTGGAAATCGAGATTACGCCAGAAATTACTAAGCAAACTTATGAACAGGTAATTAAAAACTTAGCCAGTAGTACAAGTATTCCTGGGTTTCGTAAAGGTAAAGTACCGCGGCCAATATTGCTACAACGGCTGGGTATAACTCGTATTAAAGCAGCAGCCCTCGAAGAAATACTTCAAGATGGCGTGGAAAAGGCACTCAAACAGGAAGAAATACCCGCAATTGGACAACCACAACTGCGGACTTCTTTTGAGGAATTGATTAGTAATTATGAACCAGGAAAACCCCTAACCTTTTTAGCGGCTGTAGATGTAGAACCAGAGGTTAATCTGCTACAGTATACCGGTTTAACAGCTAAAGCGGAGGAAATCAAATACCAATCCAGTCGAGTTGATGAAGTCATAGAAAAGGAAAGGGAACAGTTGGCGACGCTGATCCCTGTGGAAGGACGTGGATCTCAAATTGGTGATGTGGCTGTGGTTGATTTTAAAGGTGTGCTGGCCAAAGGTGAAGGCGAAGAGGAAACAACCGAACCGACAGCAATTCCGGGAGCCGAGGCCACAGATTTTCAACTGGAATTGCAAGAAGATAAATTTATCCCCGGCTTTGTATCAGGGATGGTGGGGATGAATCCGGGAGAAACCAGAGAAATTGCTGCTCAGTTCCCAGATCCTTACGCAAACGAAGATTTAGCCGGAAAAGCAGCAATTTTCACAGTTACACTTAAAGAACTGAAGGAAAAAGAACTACCAGAATTAAACGATGACTTCGCTCAGGAAGTTAGTGAATTTGAGAGCTTGGATGAACTGCGTGCTTCTTTAGAAGCACGATATCAAAAAGAGGCTGAGGAAAAAACTAAATCCAACCAGCAGCAAGCTTTGTTGGCAGAAATGTTGAAGTACGTGGAGGTTGACCTACCACAAACCTTGATTGATAAGGAAATAGACGCGATGCTAACACAAACTGCAATGCGGCTTTCTCAGCAAGGATTAGATGTGAGACAGCTGTTTACCCAAGAAATCATACCCCAATTACGGGAGCGATCGCGCGATGAAGCCATTCAACGTCTGAAACAGTCTTTGGGATTACTGGAAGTAGGTAAACGGGAATCTATCGAGGTCACGCCTGAAGAAGTGGAAACCAGAGTGGCTGAAGTGATGGAACAGTACGCAGACCAAGAAGTTGACGCCCAAAGAATGCGCTCAGTGGTGGAAAACGAACTGTTAACTGAAAAAATAGTCGATTGGCTTCTACAACACTCATCAGTGGAACTTGTTCCTGAAGGATCTCTGAGTTCAGCAGCAGAAATTTCCGGCGAGTTAGAGACACCTGTAGATCAGGGCGAGGAACAAAGCACCTCTGCTAGTACAGAATCAATATAATTGGTGTACAGACGCGAATTATCGTGTCTGTATAAGAAAGTGCTGAGTAACAATCTTTCCTACTCGGTACTTCCTTGTCGCAGAGTGATTAATCACCTCTGTGAGGGAAATATTGCCTGAAAATTAGCGTGGGTGGGGTGTTTACCCACAGCTATATATATGAGGCATAATGGTTAACAAATAGCTCAAATAAAACTGCATCAGTTCACAAGGCGGCAATAACTGCCAGCAAACCCCTCCTAACTTAATTCTCAATTATTCTTATATGCTTCTATCCCAGTCGGGAAATCATCCCATCCATAGTTTAAGCACAATCAAAATTAGCTCTCACTTGAGCCGACCCAGCAACATTGTACCGATGGTGGTAGAACAGTCTGGCATGGGAGAACGTGCTTTTGACATTTACTCCCGCTTGCTGCGAGAGCGGATTATATTCTTGGGTACTCCCATAGATGATGCTGTTGCTAATTCCATTGTTGCTCAATTGCTGTTCTTAGACGCGGAAGATTCGGAGAAAGATATTCAGTTGTATATCAATTCCCCCGGGGGTTCTGTCTACGCGGGGATGGCAATTTATGATACAATACAACAAATACGCCCGGATGTTGTTACTATATGTTTTGGATTAGCCGCAAGTATGGGGGCTTTCCTGTTGGCCGCCGGTTCTGCTGGTAAACGGATGTCTTTACCTGACTCTCGCATCATGATTCACCAACCACTGGGTGGGGCTCAAGGTCAAGCCATTGATATTGAGATTCAAGCGCGAGAAATTCTTTATGTGAAGGCTAAGTTGAATCAGTTACTCGGTCATCATACTGGTCAGCCTCTAGAAAGACTTGAGGCAGATACCGAACGCGACTTTTTTATGTCGGCAGAAGAAGCAAAAAACTACGGTTTGATTGATCAAGTCATCTCCAGACAAAATATTCCCACCGCCGGGGAAAACGTCACCATTCTGAAATAAGAGGCTGGTATGTCTAAGTACGACTCCCATTTAAAATGTTCTTTTTGTGGCAAGTCTCAAGAGCAGGTTCGTAAATTAATCGCAGGTCCGGGAGTCTACATCTGCGATGAATGCGTTGACTTGTGTAATGAAATCCTAGACGAAGAGCTACTGGACACGAATACGGCTGCGTCACAACCAGCACCAAGGTCAGAAACACCTCCAAAACGTCGTGCCCGCTCTTCTAATCTCTCATTTAACCAAATTCCCAAGCCTAGAGAAATTAAAAATTATCTAGACGAACACGTTATCGGTCAAGACGAGGCCAAAAAAGTTCTGTCTGTGGCAGTTTATAACCACTACAAACGGCTGGCAGTCATTCAATCGAAAGGTAAAAATGGCGCAGACGATGCTGTAGAACTGCAAAAGTCCAATATTTTGTTAATTGGTCCAACTGGTTGTGGCAAAACCCTTTTGGCTCAAACCTTAGCCACAATCTTGGATGTACCCTTTGCTGTGGCTGATGCCACGACACTCACAGAAGCAGGTTATGTTGGTGAGGATGTAGAAAATATTCTGCTGCGACTGTTACAAGTGGCAGATTTGGATGTGGAGGAAGCCCAGCGAGGAATTATCTACATTGACGAGATAGATAAAGTAGCTCGCAAGAGTGAAAATCCTTCCATTACCCGCGATGTTTCCGGTGAAGGCGTTCAGCAAGCTTTGCTGAAAATGTTAGAGGGAACAATCGCCAATGTGCCACCTCAAGGAGGTCGTAAGCATCCTTATCAAGATTGTATCCAGATTGATACGAGCAATATTCTCTTTGTGTGTGGTGGTGCCTTCGTGGGTTTAGAGAAGGTAGTAGATCAGAGAGTGGGTAAAAAGTCAATGGGTTTTGTCCAACCGGGGGACAGTCAGTCCAAAGAAAAGCGGGTTGCTGATACTCTGCGCCATCTCGAACCCGATGACTTAGTTAAGTTTGGTATGATTCCTGAATTTATCGGACGAGTACCAATGGTAGCTGTAGTAGATCCTTTGGATGAAGAAGCGCTGATGGCAATCCTCACCCAACCACGCAGTGCTTTGGTCAAACAGTACCAGAAGCTGCTCAACATGGATAACGTTCAATTAGATTTTAAACAGGATGCTTTGCGGGCGATCGCTCAAGAAGCCTACCGCAGGAAAACGGGCGCTAGAGCCTTGCGGGGTATTGTGGAAGAACTAATGCTTGATGTCATGTACGAATTACCATCCCGCGAGGATGTCACTCGGTGCATGATTACTAAGGAAATGGTAGAGAAGCGCTCAACAGCTGAATTAATAGTACATCCTTCTTCCCTACCTAAGCCAGAATCAGCGTAGGTATCATTAGTCACTGGTCACTGGTCATTGACTTTTGACTTTTGACTTTTGATTTTTGACTTTTGACTTTTGACTTTTGATTTTCGACTCTGGAAAAATGCCTTATATTTGTGTTCGTCGTGTTGAGCATTACTATGAGTGGGTGAAAAAACCATCTGGTTCTTCGGTAAAGCCAGTAATGGTTTTTATTCATGGTTGGGGGGGGTCAGCGAGGTACTGGAAAAGTACGGCTGATGCTTTAGCAGACCAATTTGATTGTTTACTCTACGATCTGCGGGGTTTTGGTCGTTCTCGCGGAAAACCTAATATAGTCGAATCCGGTGCATCTGTTGTAACGTCCCAGTCAAACCCAGACAAATCAGTAGCAATCAAAGAGTTAAGCTATGAATTAGAAGAGTATGCTGAGGATTTAGCAACTTTACTAGATGAGTTGCAACTCCAACGCGTTTATATTAACTCTCATTCCATGGGTGCATCTATTGCAACATTGTTTATTAACCGCTATCCCCAACGAGTAGAACGAGCTATTTTAACCTGTAGTGGTATTTTTCAGTACGACGAAAAAGCCTTTACGGCTTTTCATAAATTTGGTGGTTATGTAGTCAAATTTCGTCCTAAGTGGCTAAGTAAAATACCATTAGTTGACCGAATATTTATGGCTAGATTCTTGCATAGCCCAATTGCTAGTTCTGAACGTCAGGCTTTTTTGCAAGATTTTCTGCAAGCAGACTATGATACAGCTTTAGGTACAATTTATACCTCAGTTAGTAAAGCGCAAGCGGAGATAATGCCCCAAGAGTTTGCCAAGGTGCAAGTACCAGTTTTGCTGGTGGCTGGTGAGTATGACCAAATTATTCCGGCGCAAATGGGTCGTCAGGCCGCATCAGGGAGCGAAAATATTAAGTTTACCATTATTCCTAATACATCCCATTTTCCTATGTTAGAAGATGCTTCAACTTACTTACAAGTATTAGACGAGTTTCTACAGGTGAGTCAGGTATACCAATAGCTGGCGTGGCGTAGCCATAAAGTTAAACCACAGATAAACACAGATAAATTTCATATTGGGAAAGGCTATGTGGCTAAAGTCCCAGTTCACGTTTTAACAAATTAATCGATGTAGCCCCAATATAATTTTCCACTTTAATCAGTTTGGGTGGACGAATAATCTCTTCTAGTGATGCTTGTAGTGCGGCCTGTACTGTTGGGAAACTGGCTTGATCGCTGATAATTACTTCCGCCCGCTTGACAATGGCTCTGATTTGATAAGCATCTTTTGGCTGGGAAGTCATGATTAATAGTTCATCGCCTCGTAAACCATGAAGAATTGCTTGTGCAGCACGAACAATCCCGGAACTCAGACTCACTATACCTACACAATTCTCCTTCGGTAAGCTTTTGAGTAGTTCCAGTTCTTTGCTGTAGTCGTAGATATCCAGGGGAATCACACGTACGCCTTTTGGGGCGGCGATCGCCTCTACATCGCTGATAAAATAACGATTTGTGACCACTGTAGCCGAAGTAGTTTTATCTAACAAGGCCGTTAATTCTTCTATCGCTACCAACTGTACAGGTATCTTTAGAGATATTTTTAATTCATATACCATCAATTCCCCGACACCTATATCATGGGAGGGAACTGCAACCAATACTTGGGCGCTACAACTTAAGCGCCAATCAATTTCACCTAAAAATATCTCCCGCGCTTGATGCAGTGAATAGCCTTGAGATAACATCTCATCCAGTGCTTTTTGCACTAGTTTATACCCATCTTCAGTTTCTTTTCTGATGAATGGGTATTGCAGCTTGCTACCGTATTCATGACCTTGACTCCGCACATAAATTCCCGAACCAGCTATACTTTCTACAAAACCGTCCTCTTCCAACTGCCGGTAAACTTTGCTAATGGTATTACGGTGTAACCCAGTTTGCATTGCTAACGCTCTTGTGCTCGGCAATTTATATCCAGGTGGATATTGTCGGGAGGCGATGACAAACTGAATTTGATTAAATAGCTGACTGGAAGCGGGTATTTCACTGTCTGGCTGAATACGGAATTTAATCATGACCAAACCTATTGATATTAGTAAAGGCAACTAACCGAGTGTATCGATTAGTATTAAAGATGTTATGTACACATTTATTTTTTCGAGGGAAAATTTTTTCCCGCAATTTTTGCTAATTGATAATTTTCTTGGGAAATAGCTACATTTACTGCCATATTGATATCAAATCATTAAATACTTAATTACACAACACAGGTAGAAATTTTTATGGAAGAAAAAATTATACAGACAGCAAAGTTGAAGATTTCGCAAGATAATCTACAAATATCCGCTTATTTAGCACAGCCACAAGCACCTGGTTCTTATTCTGGTGTTGTGGTATTACAAGAGATTTTTGGTGTCAATGTTCACATTCGGGAAGTTACAGAACGAATTGCTCAACAAGGATATGTGGCGATCGCCCCGGCACTTTTTCAACGTCAAGCCCCTGATTTTGAAACAGGCTACACCGCAGAGGATATTGAAATTGGCAGAAAATATGCTTGGAAACAGACTCAAGCATCAGAGTTATTGCGTGATATTCAATCAGCCATTGACTATCTCAAGACCCTGCCCCACCTGAAACCCGATAGCTTTGGCTGTATTGGCTTTTGTTTTGGTGGTCATGTGGCTTATCTTGCTGCTACCCTACCAGATATTAAAGCTACTGCTTCCTTCTATGGTGCTGGTATTACTACTCGCACCCCTGGCGGTGGCGCTCCTACCATCACCCGTACCCCGGATATCCGAGGCACAATATATACTTTTTTTGGCTTGGAAGATGTCAGCATCCCCGCAGCAGAGGTCGATGAAATTGCCGCAGAATTAGAAAAATATAAAATTTCTCATCGAGTGTTTCGCTACGATGGATCTGAACACGGATTTTTCTGTAACCATCGCGCCAGCTATAATCCTAAAGCCGCAGGTGATGCTTGGGAGCAGGTGAAACAACTTTTTGGCAGTGTGTTAGGAGCCTAGAGACAAAAGCAGGGGAAAGTCCCTGGATTGGGGACTATTCAAGCTATTTTAGGTTGTTTTCCCTACCAAATAATCATGCCATAATTACCTAACACTCCTACTAGCTCGGAACTTGTTAGGGGTTTAGTGCAACTCCAGTGGCATCACATCAAATAATAATTTATCTTTAATCGTCATGAACTCCGAATCGAAACTTTCTCAACTAGCCAATTCGTCTTTTACTATGGACGATTTTGCCAAAGCACTAGAAGTACACGACTACCAGTTTCAAAAGGGACAAGTTGTAAGCGGGAAAGTATTTCAACTTGACCCTAATGGAGCCTATGTAGATATTGGTGGCAAATCATCCGCTTTTCTCCCCCGTGATGAGGCTTCTTTGAGAGCAGTGACCGATTTATCGGAGGTGCTGCCATTGCATGAGGAACTAGAGTTTTTGATTATCCGAGATCAGGATGCAGAAGGTCAAGTCACCCTTTCCCGAAAACAGTTGGAAATTCGGCAAATCTGGGAACGACTCGCCGAAATGCAAGAAGGCGGTCAAACGGTGCAAGTCAGGGTCACCGGTGTGAATAAAGGTGGTGTTACTGTTGACCTGCTTTCCTTGCGAGGGTTTATTCCGCGATCGCACTTAGCCGAACGTGATAATCTAGAAGCGCTAAAAGGCCAAAGTTTGACCGTGAGTTTTTTAGAAATTAATCCTGACACTAAAAAACTTATACTTTCCCAACGTTTGGCTACTCGTTCTAGCAACTTCAGCTTATTAGAACTAAATGAGCTAGTAGAAGGTAAAGTTACTGGTATTAAACCTTTTGGAGTATTTGTAGATTTAGATGGTCTGAGTGGTTTGCTACATATTAAGCAAGTCAGCCAAAAATTCATTGACTCTCTAGAAAAGGTCTTTCAAATTGGTCAAACAATTAAGGCTGTAATTATTGACTTAGATGAAGGTAAAGGTCGTGTTGCTCTTTCTACAAGAATTTTAGAAAATTTCCCTGGTGAAATCTTGGAGAATTTTGATGAAGTAATGGCTTCAGCCGAAGCGCGTGCTAATCGAGCTAGTAAGAAATCTGCGGAATAGGGGCATAGTTTCACGGCAATTATTTGCGCTTTTGCGTCTTGGCTTAAGCTTACCCGGTTTTCTAACCCGGGTAAGCTTAATATATTTGCAAACGGAGAGGGGGAGATTCGAACTCCCGGAGGTTTTAGCCTCATCCGATTTCAAGTCGGACGCAATCGACCACTCTGCCACCTCTCCAATAAAACTGTCGAACTTATAATAAACATACGACAATATAGGATTATAGCGCCTTTGCCAAATATTAACAAGCCGACATATCATAATATATCTGATCATCTACACAGATGGCACTACTAAAGAAAAATATCTTTGGCATCCTGGGCTATCGCCTATAGAGAATTTCCTCTACAGTCACCTGGAAATCATAGCCTACCCAGACTAAGGAGACTTGGGAGACCTCACCGGCTTCTAGGGAGACAATGGAAAAATTGCGCAGCCTTTGCCCCTGATTTTCCAAAATCCTGGGTACATTTGCTGCGTTTAGGTAAATGATTCCCTCTGGACTTTTAAATACAGCTTTGCGCTGGACTGTTTTTGTATGTCTGAGGGTGCGGTGCATATGACCAAACGTCACCAGAGGAATTTTTTTACCGGACGTGAGAGCCTGAGAAATCGCCGCGCCCAGGTCTGGGTCGCCAAAGTCACCACCGATGGGATGCCAGTCCTTACCGCAGGGGTCTTCGGGTCGATCGCCTAAACCACTAGGTCCATTGTGTCCCAGAAAAATAATCGTGTCATGAGCGGCGCTGTTTGCGGCTTTGACAATCAGGTCAGTGGATTCCTCCATACTCGTCACACCATACCGTTGTTGCAGGATGTCCGCAAATTTCCACTCTGGTCCACCCCAGGTAAAAGGACGACCTCCCACCACAGTTAAATTCCAGGTGGGAAAATCCAGCCGACTGTAACCTACGTGGGCAGGTCCTAATAAATCGAGTTGTTCTTGTACCCAATCTGACTTAGAACGGTCATATGGACATTTCCGCCGTCCCCATTCCGTGGCAGTATACCAGGCATCGTGGTTTCCCATCACTGCTGCTTTGGGAATATCCAGGGAGGCTATCGCTTTGACCACATCCACCGATTCATTGCCAAAATCGCCCACAAACAGCACCAAGTCAACACCTAGGTACTTGAGTGCAATGCCATCTTCTACTTCCCACTGGTCGTGAACATCTCCAACTACAGCAATTTTTAGGGTTATTGATTTGGTTTTCTGACTGGTCATGCCACTTTCCTTGCCGTCTATATCCAGCATATGAAACTCCGCCGGATTTGCACAGAACAGACGGGATATCGACCCCCTACTATTTTTGGTAAAAACTACTATAATTGAATCCACAGAACAAAAACGTGGAACTTAAGGCAACTCCTAACTGTGTTTACCACCGCACTACCTCAAAAAAACAAAACCCAAACTGGTGAACTACCACTAGATTTATTTACTGCCATTGAGAGTCTAAAAAAGGAACTCAATGCAGTGATCCTGGCTCATTACTATCAAGATCCGGATATTCAGGATATCGCCGACTTTATTGGGGATTCCTTGCAATTAGCCAAAGCTGCAGCCCAGACAAATGCAGATGTGATTGTCTTTGCTGGTGTTCACTTTATGGCGGAGACAGCAAAGATACTTAACCCTGATAAGTTAGTGCTTTTACCAGATTTAAATGCTGGTTGTTCTTTAGCAGATAGTTGTCCACCAGAAGCTTTTGCAGCTTTTAAAGCAGCACATCCAGATCATCTAGTGGTTTCATACATCAACTGCTCTGCCGACATTAAGGCCATGAGTGACATTATCTGCACCAGTTCCAATGCTGTCAAGATTGTGCAACAAATACCACCGACACAGCCGATTATTTTTGCTCCGGATCGGAATTTGGGACGGTATGTGATGGAACAAACCGGACGAGATTTGTTGCTATGGGACGGGAGCTGTATTGTTCATGAAACATTTTCTGAAAAGAAGATTGTGGAGTTGAAAATTACACACCCACAAGCTGAGGCGATCGCTCACCCAGAATGTGAAACTAGCGTATTGCGCCACGCAAGTTTCATCGGCTCAACAGCCGCCTTACTCACATATTGTCAAAACAGCCCTACAAAAGAATTTATAGTGGCTACAGAGCCGGGTATTATTCACCAAATGCAGAAACTTTCCCCGGAAAAGCACTTTATTCCTGCCCCGCCATTGAACAACTGTGCTTGTAACGAATGTCCATTTATGCGGTTAAATACTTTGGAAAAATTATATTTAGCGATGAAAAATTGTATTCCGGAAATCACAATGTCAGAGGATATCCGCCAGGCTGCGCTGCGACCAATACAACGGATGCTGGAGATGAGCAGTTAATCTGTATAAACAAAACACCCCTTGGGGGGGTGTTTTGTCGTATAATATTAAACCTGGCATCGAGCTATTTTTGCGGAGGGCTACCCCTCAACTATCGTGGCCGCTGCAGCGTTTCACCTCTGAGTTCGGGAAGGGATCAGTGTGGTTCCACCGCGCCATAGACACCAGGAAAAAATAGTGGGTCAGATACCCTGAAGACTGCAAGTAACGCGAAAACCAGAGTGATGAGGTCAAGCCCTCGGTCTGTTAGTACTCCTTTGCTACATACATTACTGTACTTCCACATAGAGCCTATAAACGGGTGTTCTGCCCGTGACCTTACCTACTTTAGTAGTGAGAGCACTCATCTTGAGGTGGGCTTCCCACTTAGATGCTTTCAGCGGTTAT
>NZ_JAQMUH010000088.1:0-108012 GCF_028331025.1 Anabaenopsis arnoldii
TCACGGGACATTTCTTGTGGGTTAATTCAGTAGCATTCAGCCCGGATGGTAAAACCTTAGCTTCTGGAAGTCTGGATACAACCATCAAACTGTGGGATGTCGCCACGGGGAGGGAAATCGCCACCCTCACGGGACATTCAGATTCGGTTCTTTCAGTAGCCTTCAGCCCGGATGGTAAAACCTTAGCTTCTGGGAGTGAGAGTTTTCGCGGAATTGATAACACCATCAAATTGTGGGATGTCGCCACCGGGAGGTCAATCGCCACCCTCACCGGACATTCATCTTGGGTTAATTCAGTAGCCTTCAGCCCGGATGGTCAAACCTTAGCCTCTGGGAGTGTGGATAGAACCATCAAATTGTGGGATGTCGCCACGGGGAGGGAAATCGCCACCCTCACGGGACATTCAAGTAGGGTTACTTCAGTAGCCTTCAGCCCCGATGGTAAAACCTTAGCTTCTGGGAGTGAGGATGGTATCAAGATTTGGCGGGGGCGTTAATGGTCATGGTGTTGACGGTTGACTGTTGACGGTGGTCGGTGAGCGGAGTCGAACCGTTGACGGTTGACTGTTGAGGGTGGTCGGTGAGCGGAGTCGAACCGTTGACTGTTGACTGTTGACTGTTGACGGTTGACGGGTCAGGGGTTAAGAGCTACTCCTCATATCCCCCACTTCTGACCATACAGCAGTTTTCAAGTAAATAAAATACACACCTTAACATCATAAATCTTGTGGGGTGGGCATCCTGCCCGCCCCTCAATACCTCACTCAGATAAAATGCGCTGTAAATCTCCAGAGAAGTCGGGGATATTGTCCAGCAAAATCAAGCGATCGCATCTTGCAGAAGGTACTAAATAGGACAATCTATTTAATCAGTAGAGACATTGAGGGAGAACGTCTATACCCGGCGGGGTAGAATAGAGCAAAATTAGCTCTTATACAGTAAAATTCCCCTATGTGCCGCTTACTTGCCTACCTGGGTCAACCCGTCACCCTAGAAGACATACTATATAAACCGGAACATTCCTTAATAGTTCAGAGTTACCAACCGCGGGAAATGACCGCTGGGGTAGTGAATGCAGATGGCTTTGGTATAGGTTGGTATCATCGCCAAAAAGATACCGCCCCATTTACCTACAGAAATACCCTACCCATCTGGAACGATTTAAACCTGCCTCATCTGAGCCGTTATGTAGAATCTGAATGTATACTAGGTTATGTTCGCAGCGCCACACCGGGACAAGCCCTAGATTTTGCCAATTGTCAGCCCTTCCACCACCAACAACAGCTATTTATTCACAATGGATATATTGAGAACTTTCGTCAATCAGTATACCGAAAAATCCGTAATCAATTAACTCCTGATTTTTACGACCACATTCATGGTAGTACGGACTCAGAACATATTTTCGCCCTGCTACTGTCTCAAGGTCAAATCAATCAACAGCTACCTCCCGAAGATGCTTTACACAGTACCTTAGTCATCTTATTAGAAATGGCAAAACTGCATCAAGTAACGGTTTCCGCCAACATAGTCTTGAGTGATGGTCATCGTTTGATTGCTTCGCGCTTTTCTAGCAGTACCCCCGCACCATCTCTATATTGGCTCAAAGATGACCTCAATTTTCCCCAATCTGTAATTATTGCCTCCGAACCGTTATTTACTGGTAATTGGACTGCTTGTCCAGAAAATAGCATTATCAGTGTGGGAGAAGACCGTGATATCCAGATTAAATCAATCTAGTCTCAAAGAGGCTATTTTTAACGCTTTGGTGGAATGTCGCCTTAAAACCCAGACCCTGTTTGAGGGTATGGAGGAATCGACATTTTGTAGTCAACCTCATCCTGATTTTAGTCCTGTGGGTTGGCACTTAGGGCATATTGGCTTTATTGAGTCTTTATGGTTACTAGAACATAGCGGGGGTCTCCCTTGTCCTTTCCCCCAATACCGCAAACTATTTGCAGCTGATGGTTTACCTAAATCACAACGTGTACAGTTACCCCATCTTCAGGAAATACTTTATTTCTTGGAAACGGTCAGAAAACAGGTTTTGGAACGTTTGGAAGTGATTGATCTTGAAAAAGAAGAACGTCTTTGGCGCTTTTTGATTCAGCATGAAAGCCAACACTGTGAAATTATCAGCTTTGTGCTGGAATTGATGAATCGGGAAAAAGTGAAGATGACAAAGATGATTTCTGGGGGTGAAATCAGCAATATTACTGAGATGATTCTCATCCCCGCTGGTGAATTTGAACAGGGAAGCGATGATGTATATGCTCTGGATAATGAGCGCCCCGCCCATAAGAGATATTTAGAAACTTATTATATTGACCGCTATCCGGTGACTTGTGGACAGTATCGCTTATTTATGGCAGCCGGCGGTTATGATGATTCTCGGTGGTGGTCAGCCGCTGGGTGGAAATGGCGGGAAAATCAGCAGGTCATTCAGCCATTATACTGGAGTGGCGATCGCCATGGGGACAATCATCCGGTTTGTGGTGTTAGTTGGTATGAAGCCGAAGCTTATTCACGATTTGTGGGTAAACGCCTCCCCACAGAAGCTGAATGGGAAAAAGCCGCGAGTTGGGATGCAAAAGCTGGTTGTAGTCGCGTTTATCCTTGGGGGAATAAATTCCCCACATCTGAATATTGTAACTGCGATCGCTCCATTGGTGAGACAACACCAGTCAATGACTACCCTGCGGGGAAAAGTAGTTATGGCTTATACGACACTCTCGGTAATGTCTGGGAGTGGACTAGTACTTGGTTTGATGGTTACAATGGTTTCCAGAGCTACCCTTATATTGGTTACTCCCAGGTTTATTTTGACCAGCAGCACCGGGTTTTAAAAGGCGGGAGTTGGGCTACACGCCCTTGGGGACTACGTGCTAGTTTTCGTAACTGGTATCATCCCCATGTACGGCAAATTTTTGCTGGGTTTCGCTGTGCTACTAGTTAAGGTTTAAAAAATTTCCACTGAGGTAATTTCAGCAGTACTTGACGACAGTAATTTCTCACAGCACTTAGTAGACGATAGGATTTACGAATCATATCTAATGTAGAGTATGATACATGCAGTCGTAATGGGGATAACACAGGGAGATAAAACCAGTAATAAGCCGTTTTGAGGTCATTCCACTTTGAACAGGGTTCTTCATGTAGGAAATCTGAGATATCTACTACCAATCCTCTACCCTGGTACATCATCACATTACGACCGTGGACATCATGGGGTCGTAGTCCACGACTTTGAGCATATTCAAGAGCCTGGTCAATATCCCGTATGACTTGTTTGGGGATAGATAATCCCTGGTGTAGACAGTCGTACAGAGTTGTGCCATAAAGCCGTTTCAAAACTAAAAAGTTATCTTTAGCATATAAACACTCAGAGAAAGCAGGGTGAGAACCCAGAAGACGATAGACCTCTATTTCCTCTGTAAAGCCTGGGCGATTAGGGGCATAAATTTTCACGACTAAATCTGGGTGATGAGGATGATAAACGACTACAGCATAATTCCCTTTGCCAATCAGCCGCCAGGGTTGTGGTAGATACCTGACCTTGATGGGATTACGTGAGTCCACACTTTCAATTTCTAAGCTAGGTAGTAGTTGCTGATCAATAATCTCTAGCAAATCCTGTGGGGGTAACTGGTTCATGTTACATAAACTAGTTGGGTCTAATGTTGAGTTTAGCTGTTTGTACTGACTTATCCGACAAATTTCTACTTGACTTAGTTCAACTCGATTCGTTTTTTATATAAAATCAGTAAAGTCGTGAAAAAAACTTGATTAATCTAGCTCAGGCGTGATGTGATGGGCTATGAATATGTGTTTCATTGGGTGGGGTAAAGCTTACCCTAACTTATTTTGTGCTGAAATACACAGTATCCCGTATGCTCAATGAGGAATTAAGTTGGAGGTTGAATGTCAATATCTCAGGTTGCTAGTAGCTTCACTTCTGAACATAGTATTGAAGAGCGCTTACAAATAGAGCATTTAATCCCCAAAAACCCCCTATTTGTTCCCAGTGCTGGGAGTGATGTAATTAAGGGATTAACTCAAACACCCAAAACCCTTCCCGCTCGTTATTTCTATGATGACCGTGGCTCTGATTTATTTGAGCAAATCTGTGAGTTACCAGAATATTATGTCACACGTACAGAAACCAAAATTTTACAGCAATATGCTGGTGAAATTGCCAGGATCACCGGACCTTGTGAATTGGTAGAGTTGGGTAGTGGTAGTTCCACCAAAACTCGTATAATCTTAGATGCCTACGCACAACTAGGCCACACCCTGCAGTATATGCCCATTGATGTCAGTGCAGGGATATTAGAAACCAGTGCTAAACAGCTATTAGCAGATTATCCCTCTTTGAAAGTTCATGCCCTAGTGGCAACCTATGAGTTAGCATTAGCACAAATATCGCCGACAAAATTATTCAGCAGAATGATTAGTTTTATCGGTAGCAGTTTAGGTAATCTCAATCCCCAAGAATGTGATGTGTTCTTTACTCAAATTACCAACGCTTTACAAGTGGGTGATTATTTTCTCCTGGGTATAGATTTACAAAAGCCCAAACATATCGTAGAACCAGCTTATAATGATGCCCAAGGTGTGACAGCAGCTTTTAACCTGAATATGTTAGAGCATTTAAATCACCAGTTTGAAGGGAATTTTGACACCACCCAGTTTGAACACTGGGCATTTTACAATGAAGCTCAAAGTCAAATTGAGATGCATTTACGCTCTTTGCGATCGCAGTCTGTAGAATTAAGCGCCCTCAACCTCACCGTTGATTTTGCTCCGGGGGAAACTATCCTCACAGAAATCTCCCGCAAGTTTAATCTTAACATGATGCAAGAACAGCTCACCGCCGGGGGTTTAGTACCCATCCAGGGGTGGACTGATGCTGATGGCTGGTTTGGTTTATTGCTTTGTCAGCTACAAGCATAAATTTTCAGGAATTTAAGGGGGGAGGCAGTTTTTCCCTCTCCCTTCACAGCCAATTACCGGGAGTTTTGCTAAAAGATACAAAAAAAGGTCACACTTTTTGCCAAGATGATAGTATTATTTCCCCAAACTTCAATTGGCAATGGTCGGCATGAGTGAAAAAATAATAGACAGCAGCGGGAAAGGTTTTCTCGTTCTGCTTTTGCCAATCTCGTTTTTAATTATTTTCCTGGTTGCTACCTGGAAAATTTTGCTGGTTATGTTAATGGTAATCATTGGCTTCCGGGCTGTGCAAGAATATCAATGGCAAAAGTGGACTGAGCAAGTTAATCCGATTTTTAATGAGTTGCTCTGGGAAACCCAAGGCAAAATTACCGCCATGGATTTAGCAATTAAGGGTAATTTTTCCGGAACAACGGCAAAACGCTATTTAGATAGTAAAGCTAGTGAGTTCGGTGCAAGTATACAGCCTTCACAGGATGGCGGTGAGGTTTATTACTTTATCAGCGCCAGTATTCTCGGCGATATCCTGGACAGTAGCGAACCGGTTACACAAGTTTCACCTTCCTCAGTCACTCAAAGAAACCTATCTCTTTTAGCCCCACCAGCAACCCCACCAGTAAATTTAGAATCAGAAACTGAAGCACCACCACCAGAAACCCATCAAGCAGTTAAGCGCTCACTAGAACAACAGTTAATGTTTGGTTCTCTCATCCAATCGGAACTAGCCAAGCGACTAAATGTGTATTCTAGCACGGTGTATAAACGGCGTAATGATCCAGACTTTTCGGAGTGGAGTCGCAACAGAGACCCTGATAGTATTGCTTGGAAATACTCAGAAAAAACTAAGGAGTTTTTTCCCCTAGAGGAAGGTGAAACATGATTGATGTTTAGTTATTCACAATTGTTGATACCTACAGCCTCGGTGATGGAATTTAACTGATGTTTTTCCAGTTCTAACAGCAAACCTTCCAGAATACGGCGCACCATCATTGGTCCTTGGTAAATCCAACCGGTGTATACTTGAATTAAACTAGCACCTGCAGTGATTTTTTCCCAAGCGTCTTGGGGGGTAAAAATGCCACCGACACCAATAATAGGGATGGTTCCTTGGGTTTGCTGCCAAATATACCTAATTACCTCAGTGGAGCGATCGCGTACCGGCGCACCGCTAATTCCCCCAGGCTCCTCCTGGGGTGATTTGCCTGTTTGCTCAATTAATTGAGTTCTCAATCTATCCCGGCTAATGGTAGTATTAGTGGCAATAATCCCAGCTAATTGGTAAGTTTTCGCTAAACTGATAATGTCTGCGATCGCCTCCCAGGTTAAATCTGGGGCAATCTTGACAAAAACCGGCTTTTGTGTCTGGTTTTCCTGCTGTAATAACTCCAAGATGGTACTCAGCATTGCAGCATCTTGGAGCGATCGCAGACCTGGAGTATTAGGAGAAGAAACATTAACCACAAAATAATCCCCCAAGTCCTTGAGTAAGCGAAAACTATGTAAATAATCTTCCCCTGCTTCCTCTAGGGGTGTCACCTTAGATTTACCTAAATTTATCCCTATGGGAATTGTTCGCCCTAAATCTTGGTAATCTGTGCTGAGTCTGGTAGCCATTGCTGCAGCACCACTATTATTAAAACCCATGCGATTGAGAGCAGCTTGATCCAATGGTAACCGAAATAACCGCGGACGGGGGTTTCCTGGTTGGGGTACAAAAGTCACAGTTCCTAATTCTGCAAAACCAAAACCCAGACTAGACCAGATTTTTGCCCCCACCCCATCCTTATCAAAACCCGCTGCTAACCCCAACGGATTGGGAAACCTTAGCCCCCATAAATTTTGTTCTAAGCGTGGGTCTTGCAGACATAAAGACTGCTGTAAACGTCGATTAACCCAATGAGCAGAAGGGTTGCGAGTGTGGGAGAGCCAGTTTAAAGTACTAATAGTTTGCTGATGTAACCACTCTGGGTCAGCCTTGATGACATTAAATAATACGGGACGAATTACTTGGTAAAAATCCATTGCCAATTTTACTCATAAATATCTCAGAATAACTTAGTCTGACTTCCCCACCCGTAACAGTCATTCATAATCTAATTCACCACATTGATACATGCTATCGTCAATTAAACCTGGACTAAACACCCAGATGTTTTATAAAACTTTTATAAAACATCAATACATACACCGGAACTTTGACACATCCTCTTACAAATCTGAATATATATGGGGCGTAAAGTATCTAAATCTGACCTACCTGAAAAAATCTGTCCTGTATGTCAACGTCCCTTCACCTGGCGCAAAAAATGGCAAGATTGTTGGGATGAGGTGAAATACTGCTCAGAACGTTGTCGTCGTCGTCGTTCTCAAGTTCAAAATTAAAGGGACTGCAAAAAACACTATTTCCTAGTTACATTAATGGGAATACACACGCACATAGCGCAAGGGTGATAAATCATGAGGGTGCAACCAAAAGTAATTATTCATGGGGGAGCTGGTAGTTCTCTCCAAGGTAAAGGAGGTTTAGAGTCCGTACGCCGTTCACTACATACCATAGTCGAGGCGGTTTATTCTCTACTACTGTCAGGCGCAACTGCATCTGAGGCGGTGTTGCAAGGTTGCAGAATGTTAGAAGATAACCCCCGCTTTAATGCTGGTACTGGTTCGGTTCTGCAATCGGATGGTCAAATTCGTATGAGTGCTTCTTTGATGAATGGTGCATCGGGGCGCTTTAGTGGTGTAATTAATGTTTCACGGGTAAAAAATCCCATTGAGTTGGCACAATTTTTACAAAGTTCTCCAGACAGGGTACTGTCGGATTATGGGGCGGCGGAACTAGCACGGGAGTTACAAATTCCCAGTTATAATGCTTTAACTGATTTAAGATTACAAGAATGGATACAAGAACGCCAGGATAATTTTCAAAGCACTATGGCTGGTGTGGTGGCAGAACCGGAATTAGCCCCAAGTAGTAATGCAGGGCGGGGGACCATTGGCGTAGTAGTTTTAGATACTTATGGTTGTGTGGCTGCGGGTACTTCTACCGGCGGTAAAGGCTTTGAGCGTATTGGTAGAGTCAGTGATTCTGCTATGCCGGCTGGTAATTATGCTTCTAGTTATGCTGGGGTTAGCTGTACCGGTATTGGGGAGGATATTATTGATGAGTGTTTAGCCGCTAAGATTGTGGTGCGGGTAAATGATGGTATGTTGCTCAAGGATGCAATGCAGCGCTCTTTTACGGAGGCGAGTCAAAATCATCGGGATTTAGGGGCGATCGCACTGGATGCGACTGGGGTAATAGCATGGGGTAAAACCAGTCAAGTCTTACTTGCTGCCTATCATAATGGTGAGGCGATTGGTGATACTTTGGAATGGAATGATGGCCAGTTAATCGGTTATTGTTAAATTCGCCCCAAGGCTATTTAGTCCCCTCCCCTTGGGTTAGGGGCTCACAGGGGTAGGTTTTTAATATGATCTGTGAAGGGAAGACCACCGAAGACAAGGAAGGAAAGTGGACAACGAAGATTTTATACGGACAATGGTCTTTTAAGGGGCTATTTTTGTGACTAAGAATACAGACTTTGTACTGTTTTCCTCCCTTGTCACCTTGTCCACCTTGTCCACCTTGTCTTACCCTCACGACAATGTAGAAAACCTACCCTTGTAAGAGGGTTAGGCTGGGGTGAGACTTCAACCATGAATGAGTTGTAAAGCCAGCGTTAATATTTCTGATTCTTCAACCATAGTGGCTAATTCTTCAGCTTCATAACGCCCTTCAAAGGCTTCTACGGATGCTTTTTTGAGTGCTATTTCATATCCTTGTTGGAGAATATCGCGCATTTGTGCATAGTTGAGATAATTACCCCCTGATTTGCGCCGCTGATTGATTTTTTTGATTTCCCGCACAGCATTGGCCATGGAAATCTCCCAAGAGCGAGTTAAACGTTTTTCTGCTTGCTGTTTAATTAAGTGGATGAGAAGAATAACCCCATAACTATCAATTTTATTGATTTTGTCGCTGAGGCTCATTTCTTCTAACTCATCCACCAGCAGTAAAGCTTGCTCAATTTTGCCTTGTTCTAGAAGTCGCCTGAGTTCTAGTAGTTCTTCCATGTTGAAGACGGAAATTTGGGCTAAAATATTAATCTAACTAATTTAGCCATCCTTTTTCATCTGCCAATCTGGTTTGACTACCTGACGACTACGAGCAATTACCAAGGAATTATCAGGAACATCTTCTGTGACAGTGGAACCTGCAGCTACGTAAACATCATCACCTAAAGTCACCGGTGCTACTAAAACACTATTAGAACCGGTTTTAGTGCGATCGCCTATGGTGGTAGGATGTTTGTTCACACCGTCGTAGTTAGCGGTAATTGTCCCAGCGCCAATATTGACTTGTTGACCAGTGGTTGTATCGCCTAAGTATGATAAATGTGCCGCATTAGTGCGATCGCCTAACTGAGTATTTTTCAATTCTACAAAATTACCGACCCGGCAATGACTACCTACCTCAGCATGACCGCGTAAATGAGCATAGGGACCAATTTTACTACCAGTCTGCACCACACTATCAGTAATTACCGAATACTGCACCCTGACATTTTCACCCAAGTGGCTATTTTCAATTAAACACCCAGGTCCAATGCGACTCCCGGTATTAATAAAAGTATGACCTCGCAGGTGGGTTTGAGGTTCAATAATCACATCTGCCTGTAACTCTACCGTATCATCAATAGTGATACTGTGGGGGTCAATCAGGGTAACACCAGCAGTCATCCATTTTTCCTTGACTCGCCCTTGTAAAATTTCGTATGCTGTGGCTAATTGTAGGCGGTCATTAATGCCTAAAATTTCTTGGTAATCTTCCACATCCACAGCCATAACCTGACCCACTTGAGTCACAGCATCAGTGAGATAATATTCCTTCTGAGCATTATTTGCTTGTAGGTGGGGTAGAACCTGCTCTAATTGCGGCCAATTAAAACAATAAACCCCCGCATTAATGCGGCGATTTTGTCTTTGAGCAGCGGTACAGTCCTTATGTTCCACAATTTGCTGCACTACATTCTCACTATTACAAAAAACCCGCCCATAGCCTTGGGGTTCAGGAACGTGAGAAGTCAGGATAGTAGCGGCGTTATTATTGTCTTGGTGAGTTTGTAATAAGTTTTTGAGAGTCTGAGTGCGTAATAAAGGTACATCCCCATTTAAAACCAGCAAATCCCCAGTATAACCCTGTAAATGGGGTAGTAGTTGCTGGATAGCGTGACCTGTCCCCAGCTGCTCGGTTTGTTCCACAAACTCTAAAACCGGGGATTTGATGGCGGTTTTTACTTCTTCACCCTGATACCCTACAATCACCATCCGTCGAGAGGGTAAAAGCGGTTCTACACTGTCAAGAACTCTTTGTACTAGCGATCGCCCCCCCAAATGGTGTAAAACCTTGGGTAAGTGTGATTTCATCCTTGTACCCCGTCCCGCCGCCAGAATTGCTACAACTACCATAATTTAGTTATCATAGATTTGGCCTCAAATCATACCAGCTTATCAATGTGATGTCATATAGCTGATGTGAGGCTATTTTCCTGAAAACCAGCGTTTACGCCAACTAGAAGTAGGTTCTAGGGGAGAAACTTCCTGTTCTTGGTTCCGTCGTCTGAGGATGACATCAGCAGCATCTATTAATTGTGGGTCGCGGTAAGGAACAGCAGCACGGGTTTGTAAATGCTCTTTTTCCGATTCACAAAGGGGTGGGAGACTATTCCCAGGATATCCGGCAATTGTACCAGGCGATCGCCTGCCCACAGGAGGAGTAGAACCGATTTCTAACCCCGCAGCTAATAGCGCCGTGCGCACCGCAGCAGCACAAGAATAAGTTGCTAGCAAACCTTGGGGATGTAAACACCCAGCTACCTTTTGCATAAACTCCACAGTCCATAACTGAGGACACCGGGGAGGAGAAAAGGGGTCTAAAAAAATTGCATCAGCGAGAAACCCTGATTGATGTACCTGGGTAATTAAATTTCTCCCATCACCAATCAGCAGTTTCCCCTGAAACCGACTTGTTTTCACTTGCTGCTCAACAGCCAATTGAGTTAAAATCGCCGTATACTCATAGTGCCAATTATCAAATAGCCCATGGGCGATCGCCGCTTGTGGTACAGATGGATTCAGTTCTAAGCCAATTAATTCTACATTACAATGGGGATTCACTGCCCAAATTGTCTGCAAAGCGGCGGCTGTGTTGTATCCTAGACCATAGCAAATATCTAAAATTCGCAAACTTGGTTTAACAGCAGAGGTTTCTAATCCAGTAGGAACTACAAACTTTAAAAAACTTTCCTGTTTAGCTCCAAAATGGCTATGAAACAATTCACCAAACTCATCAGAGATAAAGGTGAATGAACCATCTGCTGTTACTTGTGGTTTAAATTCTTCTAAATTTGGCGTTGCACTTGTCATGAATAACACCCAAATTGCTGTTTCCCCTGCTTGGTTATTTGCACATCTTAACGATCCAGATATCGTTATTGTTGATTGTCGCTTTTCTCTGGCTCATCCACAACTGGGAAAACAACAATACCAAGCCACTCATATCGAGGGTTCCTATTACCTAGATTTAAATTTAGACCTTTCTAGTCCTGTCGGTCAACATGGCGGTAGACATCCTTTACCAAATGTCCATGATTTCGCCGAGAAATTAGCAGCAATCGGGGTAAATTCTCAAAAAACTTTAGTTGTAGCTTATGATGATTCCCGCTTGGCCTTTGCATCCCGTCTGTGGTGGTTATTACGCTACCTAGGACATCAGCAAGTAGTCGTATTAGATGGAGGGTTTACAGCATGGCAACAAGCTGGTTATCCTGTCACCGATATCATACCCCAACCCAGACCAGGACAGTTTGAACCAATGGTAAATCCGGACTTATTAGTAAACTATGAAACCGTCAAAACTCGCAAAGACCTACCCACAGTCACCTTAGTAGATTCCAGAGAAGGCGATCGCTACAGGGGAGAACGAGAACCAATAGATAAAATTGCTGGTCACATTCCCGGTGCAGTTAACTATCCTTGGTTGGAAATTACCGACTCATCCGGCTATTTACTTTCACCCTCACAGCAACGCCAAAGATGGGATAAACTAGCAACATCCCCAGAAATTATAGTTTATTGTGGTTCCGGTGTCACTGCCTGTGTAAATTTACTTTCCTTAGAACTAGCTAATATTCACACCGGAAAACTTTATGCTGGTAGTTGGAGCGATTGGATTAGTTATGATTAGTTATTTACCCCCATCTTCCAAATCGGCTATAGCGTAAGCAAATTCACTAAAAGCAGTTTTAATTAACATCTCTTTCATACTTCTGTCTAACCGAGAGTTGCGGATGATATCAGCTAACTCCACAAACAGCAAAGAAAACATATAACGGTCTTGGCGGTCAACCTGTTTTAAACAAGATAAGATAAAACTATAAAGCTCTGTTTGTCGTGGTTTAGTTTGTTCGTCCCACATTTTCAAACCAAGGCGGAAAGTTTTCAGGCGAATTTCATTACTGTTATAAGACGTATCTTTGTAGCGAACTGATACGCGCTGGGGGATGTCCATAAGTTTTAGAGATGGAGACTGCATATAGATTTATGCATGTATTTCTGACTGCATCCGGATCAAAAATAATCAATATTTCCCAACAGATGAGCTGCTTAACTGTTGGGAAGTGTCTTCGTCACAGACCATGGGATGGTATATTTATTCCATGATTTAAGAAGTTCTTTTTTCGCAACCAATACCATTGTGATTACGGTCAAATCCGTGGGGGTCGGGAGGTAATGTTTTGAAGTTCCGTTCAGTAATATCGCTGCAATTAAGGTCAGGTGGATATTTAGGAATGCAAACATCTGGGTAAGCAGGGTCACAGCCGCTTGTCTTTTGAGCAGAAATTTCTAAATTTCTGACTGCATGCCTAAAATCCCAAGGCATTTGGGGGTCAGGTTGGCTCCAAAAACCCAAACTTTTTTCTTTCGCGGATTTTTCAGCTTGTATGAAGCTATTTTGATGCTTTACACAATTCTTGAGATACCGAAGATACACAACAGCTTTTCCTTCTTCTACCATATTAACGTTAATGTTGCGATCGCCAATTAATACCTCTGCTACTAAGCGGTTATATTTATCAGCGTCTACAGGTTCGAGAGTGACTACTTGACCAATGGGAAGCAGTTGCTTTAGTGTGGCTGTGGATTCATTTCCCCAAGGTTGTTGGGATGTTTCTGGTGCATCGATACAAGCCAAACGGATTGTCTTAATTACGGTACTAGTTTTTACCCTAATTGTGTCTCCGTCACTCACACTAATCACTGTACCACTGATATTCTCAGCCGCGACAGACAGTGTGGGAATAAAAGCCAGAAATAGAATAGCAATAAATATGATTAAGCGATTGATGTTTTTTTGTAATATTTGATCCATAATCTCAAGATTTTTTAAGTTTTATTTAAGTTTTATTTAAGTTTTATGATTTAATTTGACAGTTACTTTTGATCAACTCAATGATATCAGAGATATATCAGAAGCCTTTAACCCCCCTCACAAGGGTAGGTTTTTTACATTGAGACTTATAATCGGGAAAGACAAGGCAGACGAAGAATTAAAACCCATGAAGATTTATTTAGTTATCTATCAAAAAGCGTTTAATGCAGCACAGCAGGGGAGGAGATTAGTATGATTTTAAACTCAGCCAAATTTGATATATTTGCCAACGGGCGTTAACTTCCCCTTGGGCTTGGTCTAACAACTGTTTAGCAAGCGGATGACTCTTGGTTAACATCTTGAAGCGATTTTCTTGATACATGGATGCTTCTACCGATTGGGTAGGCGATCGCATATCCAAGGCTTCAGCCCTGAGAGTGTCAATTATCTGCGCATTGGTAATAGTCCCACATCAAATGTTTTTTGGTCAATCCAGACTTTTTTTGATGTAGAGATGTGGTATTTCTACATCTCTACATCTCTACATCTCTACACTAGATTATCTCCTATCCCTGATTACCTCAGGGAGTGTGTAGGGTTAGCTAAGTTAAAATCTATCACCAAAGTCATCCTCAAATCCATCGCCAAAGCCGCCACCTCCGTCTCTTTCACGGAAGTAGGAACCACAACGGGGGACGATGACACGCCGAGGACAGCGTCGTCTTCCTCCACAGAGCAGCTGTTGCTCCTCTGTGGTCAATTCAACCATAAATTCTGGTGCGATGACTGCTAATGTCATAATTATTTACCTCACTTACAAATTAGGTGGTAAGGATATCGCTACCTAACTACATAACTGTAAGAACTGCTGATGAATAATTCATAACACTCAAGGTATAACCTATACTCTACCCAAAGACCAACCTATTCAAACAGTCAGGTGTTTGACTAGTAGTTTACATGATCATGGGCGGATAAGATGACCTGTTAATGGCTTGGGCATTGAGAATATAATGACAAAAGATTAAACAGTAGGTGATATCATGACTTATCAAAACATTATTACAATTGAACCAGGAAAACGCAGTGGTAAACCTTGCATTAGAGGAATGCGGATCACAGTGTACGATGTTTTGGAATATTTAGCAGGTGGGATGACAGAAGCAGAAATTCTCGCAGATTTTTCAGAACTGACATCTGAAGATATTAAGGCTTGTCTTGCTTTTGCTGCTGATAGAGAGAAAAAGTTATTTGTTGCATCTATATGAAATTGCTATTAGATGAAAATTTGTCAGACCGGATTGTTGATCAAATTATCGATTTGTATCCTGATTCTCAACACGTTAAAACTTTACAACTTACAAATACTGATGATGCCATTATATGGGAATTTGCCAAAATCAATAGTTTTGTGATTATATCCAAAGATTCTGACTTTCATCAACGTAGTTTACTTTATGGTCATCCACCTAAATTTATTTATCTGCGTATTGGTAATAGTCCCACATCAAAGATTGTGCATATTTTAAGAGATAATTTGAGCACAATTACCCAATTTGATAGCAGTGACACTGAAAGTATTCTGGTATTAACTTAATTATATTTGGTGGATATTGCAGCGCCATATTTTATTAGATACACATCAAAGCTCAGTTTGTCGCGGTTTAGTTTGTTCGTCCCATATTTTCAACCCAATACGGAAAGTTTTCAGGCGAATTTCATTACTGTTATAAGACGTATCTTTGTAGCGAATTGATACGCCTTGGGAGATGTCCATAAGTTTTAGAGATGGAGACTGGATATAGATTTATTCATATATTTCTAACTGCATCCGAATCAAAAATCAATAATATAGCAATTCTAAATGATACGTGAGAGTTCAACAAGCCTCAAATGCTTATAAAATAAGGATTTTTATCTACGTATTTTCTCACGATTTGGGTAGGATTGCTATATCATATCTCATCCCAGAGTAATTGCGATCTGCTTGCAGCCGAGTTTCGCAATCGCTCGGTTCTAAGTCGTTCCACTCGCAGTGACATAGCAGAGCATCCATGACTACAAAAACCACAGTTATCTTTACGACATATCAGACGACCACACTCACGGCAATTTTTCTCCTTACCAATTACCAATGGTCTATATCCACATTTTCCTTTCCCATCTATCCATCCACCACAATATGCCAAAATTGTTGTTAGGTTATCCAATTCTGAACGTTTTCCTTGTAGTAATCCTTGACCAGAGAATTTAAATATTTTGAATTCATTTATTTGTGATGATTGACGATTATCCCAAAGGATTGTTAATGTATCACAAAAATCTTTGATAATGTGTAAAGGGTCGTATAGTTTGAGAGGATTGCTTCTGTCTGTGTCGCTTGTGTATATAAGTTTTAAATATGCTTGAGGACTATAATCACCTGCTTGGTAAGAGAGCATTGATAAAAAATGCGTCAATATAGACAGGAATAAATATGGCAGAGTAGTTCGTTTTGTAGGAAGATTAATCAACCGATTGATGAATTCGACTTGCCACTGCGGTAAATTATCAACCCAACTCCGTGGTAATTGACGTTTTGCTGCAATAAATAAAGGTAGAAAATTTTGAGCTACAGATGATACTTCTTCCCAAGTAGGTATATCCTGATAATGTAAATTTTGTAATTCTGTTAAGATTGTATACTGTTCCCGATAAAAACGCTCATCATAATCAAATAGCCAAGGAGGTAAGTATTTATTAGTATCAGATCCCCTGGGCATATTTATGCTTATCAATCGGTCATTAAAGATTTGCTCTAGTTCCGTTAGCTTTGTTCTATCAAAACTACCTAATACTTGAGGATCTTGAACATTAAAATTAGGTTTTTCTGTCCCACCCATATATCTTTGTTGAAGGTACGGGGATAAAACACCAACGATTTTGACATCATTAAGACGGGACTCTTTGAATTGGGGAACACAAAATTCTGAATAAGAATCTGAATTAAAGCTTTTTCTACTATTTTTAACATCAAGTAAATATTCGGAATCTAATCTAATATCACCCAATCTCCAGTCTTGACTTTGTGAATTAACTTGGTGAATTGAAATATCTTCTACCTGATACCCTAAAGCTTGATAAAATTGGATTACTAATTTCTCAGCACCACGGGCTGAAATCATTTTTCCTGCCGTATGATTATTATAATCTACACTAGAATCCCATTGTGTTATTAACAACCTATCTAGTTCATTCAACTGATATAATTGATTCCAATTATGAGAAATATATCTCTTGTAAGGATAATCACTTTCCTTAAAACGAGAAATCATATTAAGTAGTTTTTGAAATCGGTTTCTGATAATAGTTCTTTTTCTTTCTATGGGTGCAATATGCCAGAGAAAATTTTTATAAGCTAAATTTTCTTGTAGATATTGAACTTGATCCCAATAAATCTGACGTTCTCTTTCATTAGCTTGTTCTATTTTTGTAATTAGTTCATCTATTAATTTCTGTCTTACATCTTCTTCTACTAAATTAATATATTTATTTATAAATAAAATATAACTATTTGCACCGGAGGAATCCAATCTTAAGTACGAACGTAATGTCGAAGAAATAATTAAAATATTTGGCAGTTTTACAGCAATTTCACTAATTATAAATTTTTTTTGGATATCATCTGCATATTGTAGTTTATTAACAACAAAATTTTCCGCTGTCTCTAATGGTAAAGACAATAAATATTCAATAATAAAATTTTTAAATATTGGGAATATATTACTATTAGCATACTTCTCAACTATTCCTTCATCATTATCAACTTCTCTGACGTCATTAATTGTTCTTAATAGGAATGGCACTAGTTTATATCTTATTTCTTGTTCCTCTCCCAATATCTCAGCCATTTCCATAGCTTCTTTATCCTTAGTTTCCTTAATGTTAAAAGCAACAAGACTTCCACTTTGATAGTAAGTGTTTCTACTGTAATTGATTTGACAGTTATCATCATAGATAATCTGCCATGTCCCCCCAAATTCAGACCTCTTAATAACACCAATAAAGGTTCGTACTTTCAGGTTGATTGCTCGATTACGCCGTGAATCAGTATCAAACTGAACATAAACTCCCTTTCCTCTGTTTCCCTCTATAATTTCTTGTATATCCAATGGAACATCATATCGCTCAACACGAATACCTCGTGTATTTTCTTCTCCCAAGGGAGTAATATAACCAAAATTCACTTGAATGTTATTCCTATTAACCCCACCAAACCAATCAATTTTACCTAGCATCATTTTTATTATGATTTACGTATTAGATTTAAATTACAATTCAATTAATACTCATCTGAAAAAGCATGAGGATTAAACGCCTGAGCAGTGACGATATACCGTAGCATAAGTAGCCAAAACTTCGCCGGATTTTGTATCGTTAATAACTGTGGCTTCTCAATTTTGCTGAAGATAGTAAAGCTTGTCTTGCTTTTGCTGCTGATAGAGAGGAAAAGTTTCTTGTTGCATCTATATGAAATTACTATTAAATGAGAATTTGTGAGACCGGATTGGATATTGCAGCACGATATTTTGATATTTTATTATATACCCATCATGGGTCAAAGTATTTTAACTAATAGTAACTATTATACAGCATATTGCGGAAAAAATACCCACCCCACAAAAGTTTGATTATTCATACAGGGAGCAGGGGCGGGGTTGGGGTATCAATTGTCATCAACAAGGAAATATTACCGATTAGCCAAATATTGATACATTTGCCAACGGGCGTTAACTTCCCCTTGAGCTTGGTCTAACAATTGTTTAGCAAGTTCCGGGTGACTCTTGGTCAACATCTTGAAGCGATTTTCTTGATACATGGATGGTTCTACCGATTGGGTAGGCGATCGCATATCTAATTGCAGAGGATTTTTACCTTGAAGTTGCCAGTCTGGGTTATGGCGATACAACAACCACCTACCTGATTCTACCAGAGATTTCTGATGATTCATCCCTGTAGTCATATTAATGCCGTGGGCAATACAATGGCTGTAAGCAATAATCAATGAAGGACCATCAAAAGCCTCTGCTTCCAGAAAAGCCTTGAGGGTATGTTCATCTTTGGCACCCAAAGCCACACTAGCCACATAAACATTACCATAGGTCATAGCCATCAAACCTAAATCTTTCTTAGGTGCGGGTTTACCACTAGCAGCAAACTTCGCCACCGCAGCCTTGGGCGTGGCTTTGGATGATTGCCCCCCAGTGTTAGAATAAACTTCTGTATCCATGACCAAAATATTCACATTTCGCCCACTGGCTAACAGATGGTCAATACCGCCAAAGTCAATATCATAAGCCCAACCGTCACCGCCCACAATCCAAACACTCTTCCTGACTAAGTAGTCAGCTAGGGACTTGAGACTGTGAACTTGGGAGATGAGACGGGGGTCAGAAGTGGTAATTTGCTCTAACTGTTGTTTGAGTAACTCTACCCTTTCCCGTTGTTCCCAGATTTCCGCCTCTGATGTTTGTGTAGCTGTCAAGATAGAATTAACAAGTTTGTCTTCTAGTTGACTTCCCAAACTTTGCAATAACTCCGCTGCAAATTCCGCCTGTTTATCCAAGGACAGACGGAAGCCAAAACCAAACTCGGCGTTATCTTCAAATAAACTATTAGACCATGCGGGTCCGCGTCCTTGAGCGTTGGTTGTCCAAGGAGTAGTAGGGAGGTTTCCCCCATAAATAGAAGAACAACCCGTCGCATTCGCAATCACCGCGCGATCGCCAAACAATTGTGTTAATAACTTTAAATAAGGTGTTTCACCACAACCAGCACAAGCACCGGAAAACTCAAACAGTGGTTCTTGTAGTTGTTGTTGGCGAATTTGGTTCACTTTTAACTGTCTGCGGTCAGGGTGAGGTAAACTCAAGAAGAAATCCCAGTTTTGGCGTTCTTGTTCCCGTAAAGGTAACTGGGGAGCCATATTAATGGCTTTCTGGGACGGTTCAACCTTACTTTTAGCCGGGCAAATATGTACACAGATAGCGCATCCTGTACAATCTTCTGGGGCGACTTGAATAGTAAATTTCTGCTGACTAAAACTCTTATCCTTAGCATCCACAGATTTAAAGCTACCCGGAGCATTAATTAACTCATCCGGTAGATAAACCTTAGCCCTAATAGCACTGTGGGGACAAACCATCACGCACTTACCACATTGTACGCAGATATCAGGTTCCCATACAGGTATATCTTCAGCAACGTTACGTTTTTCCCATTTAGCCGTACCAGTGGGAAAGGTTCCATCAGCAGGTAATGCACTTACAGGTAATTCATCACCACGCCAAGCCATGATTTCACCCAGGACATCCCGGACAAATTCCGGCGCACTGTCTAGTAATTCGAGCTTTTGGGTTTTGACCTTTGACTTTTGCACTGTTGGGGGTATATCAACTTTATGTAAGTTAGTCAGGGTGTTATCTACTGCTTGTAAGTTCTTCTGGACAACTTCCGACCCTTTCTTACCGTAAGTCTTTTTAATAGCTGTTTTAATTTTACTAATTGCTTCTTCTTGGGGTAACACACCTGCTAAGGCGAAAAAGCACACCTGCATAATAGTGTTAATTCTCCCACCCATACCACTGTCACGGGCGACTTGGTTGGCGTTAATAATGTATAATTTCAGTTGTTTACTGATAATTTCTTCCTGGATTTTGGGGGGTAGATGTTCCCAGACTGTATCCGCACTATAGGGACTATTCAGCAGTAAAGTGGCTCCCGGAATGGCAGCTTTTAATACATCTACCCGTTCCAAAAAGCCCCAATGATGACAACCAATAAAGTTAGCTTTGTCTATGAGGTAAGTGGAGCGAATTGGTACCGGACCAAAGCGCAGGTGAGAAACCGTCATTGACCCAGACTTTTTGGAGTCGTAGACAAAGTAACCTTGGGCGTAGTTGTCAGTTTCTTCCCCAATAATTTTAATAGAGTTTTTGTTAGCACCTACTGTACCATCGGAACCTAAACCATAAAACATCGCCCTAACAACGTTATCTGCTTCCGTGGAGAAGTTGGGGTCAAAACTCAAAGATGTATGATTGACATCATCATTAATGCCAATAGTAAAGTGATTTTGCGGTTGTGCTTGCGCCAGATGATCAAAAACTCCTTTGACCATAGCTGGGGTAAATTCCTTGGAGGACAGACCATAACGACCACCGATCACTTTGAGTTTGTTTCCCCCTGCTTCATGAATGGCGGTGACTACATCTAAATATAAGGGTTCCCCCGCGCTCCCCGGTTCTTTGGTGCGGTCAAGGACGGCGATCGCCTCTACACTCTTAGGTAAGACCGCCATAAATCTTTCCACATCAAAGGGGCGATAGAGTCGCACTTTCACTACTCCCACCTTTTCCCCCGAGGCGTTAAGATAATCTACAGTTTCATGGACAGTTTCACAACCCGAACCCATGAGAATAATTACCCGTTGTGCATCCTCCGCACCGTGATATTCATAGATTTGGTAATATCTGCCTGTAATTTCCCCAAATTCATCCATGAGGCGTTGGACAATAGCAGGAGTTGTGTTATAATAGGGGTTAGCAGCTTCCCGGGACTGAAAGTAAATATCTGGATTCTGGGCTGTACCCCGCAATAGCGGACGGTCTGGGGTGAGGGCGCGGGCGCGATGGGCTAAAATTAGATTTTCTTTAATCAGCGATCGCAATTGTTCATCTGATAATAAATTGACTTTCTGCACTTCATGTGATGTGCGGAAACCATCAAAGAAGTGCATAAATGATACACGTGTTTCCAGAGTAGCAGCTTGGGCGATGAACGCAAAATCATGACTTTCCTGCACCGAAGCGGAACAAAACAGGGCGAAACCTGTAGCACGGCATACCATGACATCACTATGATCACCGAAAATTGATAAAGCGTGGGTAGCCAAAGAACGTGCGGCGACATGAACCACAGTACTAGTTAATTCACCGGCGATTTTGTAGAGGTTAGGTATCATCAACAGCAACCCCTGGGAAGCGGTGAAAGTGGTACTCAAAGAACCCGTTTGTAACGCCCCGTGTACAGCAGCAGCAGCGCCACCTTCACTCTGCATCTGGACGACGCTAGGAATAGTATTCCACAGGTTGGGACGGTTTGCAGCTGACCAAGCATCTGCCCATTCACCCATGGCTGAGGAGGGTGTGATAGGATAAATGGCAATTACTTCGTTTAATTTGTACGCAACACGCGCAACAGCTTCATTACCGTCAATGGTTGCAAAGTTCTGGTTCATGTGTGTTCTCTTTCTTTTGTGTGTAGCGATAGAGAATTTGGCAGATTTTATATGTATTTATCTATAATTTTGACTCTGTTGGGAATTCTATCATTTGCTAAATTTTGACATCTGTTGTAAATTAATTTTGTACTCACTCTTATCTGTGTGTGATGGTTGGGGTTTGGCGGTGTTGCTTATGAGTTTATGGGGTGGTGGTTCGGGTTTTTTAACGCAAAGGTACGCAAAGGTACGCGCAAAGGTAAGCAAAGGTTTACCTGTTCTAGAAGTAGAATATATTTATGGCTGGTAGGGTGATAGTTAACCATCTGAATTTTAGCCTCAACATTAATCCCATAATCAACTAGAATGCTAATATAACAAGCATTTGCCGGTTAAATATCCCATGCTGGAGACTCTACAAACACGATTTTACGAACTAGAACAATTTGCCAACGGATTAGTATCTTCCCAACTTACCCACATCAGTCTACTAAGTATTGGCATAATTTTTGCAGCTGGTTTACTTACTAGTCTTACCCCCTGTATGCTTTCTATGCTCCCAATTACTATTGGTTACATTGGGGGTTATGAAGCTAAAGGCCGCGTACAAGCAGCAGCTCAATCTACATGGTTTGCTTTAGGTTTAGCGACTACCCTGGCAGGTTTAGGGATTGTAGCAGCTTTTGTTGGTAAAGTCTATGGTCAAGTGGGAATCGGTTTACCAATTATCGTCAGTATGATCGCCATTCTTATGGGGTTGAACTTACTAGAAGCATTACCCCTACAATTTCCATCTTTAGGTGAAACTAAGTGGATTTCCTCAGATTTACCAGCGGGTGTGCGGTCTTATTCCCTGGGTTTAACCTTTGGTTTGGTTGCTTCTCCTTGTAGTACTCCAGTTTTAGCCAGTTTACTGGGTTGGGTGGCTAGTACACAAGATTTAATTATGGGCGCTGTGTTGTTACTATCATACACAGCCGGCTATGTAGTACCTTTGATTTTAGCCGGTACTTTTACTGCTACTATCAAAAAGCTGCTGGAACTCCGGCGGTGGTCTGGTTGGATTAATCCAGTTAGTGGGGTGCTATTGGTGGGATTTGGTGTATTTTCTTTAATTTCGCGGTTTCCCTTGAGCAGTTTTTAAGCAATGACTACAGAAAATTCAGCATTTACAGCATCTTGGTGGTCAGTACCGGGGCGAATATTGCGCAGGGAGGTTTTACCTGTACTCACTAATTTACGCCTAGCGATCGCACTTTTACTATTAATTGCTGTTTTTAGCATTAGCGGTACAGTCATCGAACAAGGTCAGTCACCGGCATTTTATCAGACTAACTACCCCGAACACCCAGCTTTATTTGGTTTCTTAACTTGGAAAGTAATTCAAGTCCTGGGTTTAGACCATGTATATCGCACTTGGTGGTACCTGGGGTTACTGATTGTATTTGGTGCTAGTCTGACAGCTTGTACCTTCACCCGTCAACTACCAGCTTTAAAAACCGCTCGTCGGTGGAAATATTACCAAGAACCGCGACAATTTCAAAAGTTAGCATTGAGTGCGGAATTAGATGATATTTCTGTGCAATCCTTAAAGGAAATCTTACACAAGCGCCAGTATACAATATTTCAAGAACCGGAAAAACAGGATATTCTTTACGCCCGCAAAGGAATTATGGGACGTATCGGACCTATTATCGTCCATGTGGGGATTGTCACCATCCT
Organism: Anabaenopsis arnoldii; assembly: GCF_028331025.1. Classification (NCBI taxonomy): domain Bacteria; kingdom Bacillati; phylum Cyanobacteriota; class Cyanophyceae; order Nostocales; family Nodulariaceae; genus Anabaenopsis; species Anabaenopsis arnoldii. Next base: position 23,406 of record NZ_JAQMUH010000088.1, read on the forward strand.
CCTGGGGGGAATTTTGGGAGCGATGACTGGATTTATTGCCCAAGAAATGATATCTAGTGGTGATACATTTCAAGTAAAAAACATTATAGACGCGGGACCATGGGCAAACTTCCAAAACCTCAAAGATTGGTCTGTGCGTGTAAATCGGTTTTGGATTGATTACACTCCCACCGGTGGAATTGACCAATTTTATTCCGATATGTCGGTAGTGAATAACCAGGGAGAAGAAATTGATCATCAAAAAATTTTCGTGAATCAACCCCTGCGCTACCATGGAGTCACATTTTATCAAACCGATTGGGGAATTTCCGCGATTCAGATTAAATTTAATAATAGCCCCATCTTTCAATTACCTATGGCTTCCTTAGACACAAAAGGTAAAGGAAGACTGTGGGGAAGTTGGATACCCACCAAACCAGACTTAAGTGAGGGGGTTTCCGTCATCGCCAAAGACTTGCAAGGAATGGTATTAATTTATGATTCCACAGGTAAACTAGTAGATACAGTCCGCACAGGAATGTCCACTAACATTAATGGCGTTAACTTAAAAATAGTCGATGTTATAGGTAGTACCGGATTACAAATCAAATCAGACCCTGGCATCCCCATAGTATACAGCGGATTTGCCCTATTAATGTTAGGCGCAACCATGAGTTATTTTTCCCATTCCCAAATTTGGGCATTAAAAACAAGCGATCGCCTGTATATTGGAGGTAAAACCAACCGAGCCCAAGTAGCATTTGAAAAAGAGATTTTAGAAATACTAGAAACCCTCTCATCCCCAGCAAAAACATAAAAGCAGACAGAGGAACCCTTTGCGTACCTCTGCGCTGACCTTTGCGTACCTTTGCGTTTAAACATCCTTCTGGTGACGCACTTCCACCACAGTATGGACATTACCACGGGGGGTAAAATCTGCCTTAATAGTCACTGCTAGCGGGTCACAAGCAGCCACAAAATCATCTAAAATTTGGTTAGCCGACTCTTCATGGGAAATATAGCGATCGCGGTAACTATTAATATAGAGCTTCAAAGCCTTTAACTCTACCACCCGTTGATCTGGGACATAGGTAATATAAATCGTAGCAAAATCAGGATAACCAGAAAAAGGACATTTACAAGTAAATTCTGGTAAAGTGATACTCACATCATATCGCCGACCCACACGGGGATTAGGAAAAGTAATTAATTGACCTTCTGCAATTTCCCGTTCTCCATACTTCATTTCTGACTGTGACTCAGATACCGTTTCCGATGAATAATTGTTCATACTTTCAAAGATATATAAATAATGGCTCTAATTTTCTTTTTCCCAATCAGGACAATTTTCATCATCCCACCCATGGGGATGCATAGCACAGACTAACAAATTACCACCGTAAACTTGACCGTGATAATTCTGACAACCTATACAAGCAGCATTCCTTTGTGGTGTTGCTTCTACTCCGTAGGGGAAACCAATATCTGTATCTATCATCACATCTTCCAGTTCCCAGTAAACCTCCAAAATAGGATCTGTTAGTTCCTGTAAATACTGGTCAATTTCCGTAGCTATATAATTTTGTACCTGATCAGATAATTCTTCGCTAACTTCAAAAAATCCATCTATCATGTCACTTACTTCCAGTAAAAAACGCTCTACTTCATCAGCTACAGTTTCCAGGATTTCCCCTAAGTTTTTTTGCCATTCTTCCATAAACCTACGCCCTTACTGAATGTCAACAGGACGTTTAGTGCTACCAGGCTTGCACCACTATAATACATCCTAGTCAATGTATATTATCAAATTTCTGCACTTAAGATTCCCGGTTTTCTGTGAAACTTCACTATCTCTGGTAAACCGGATGATTCATTTATCTTAACTCAAACAAGAATACACCTAGTTTAAGTATCGCTAGTATTAAATACTACTTATCACGTTGCAGGTTTTTCAACTCTTCTTTTAGTTGGAGAACTTGCTCACGCAGTTTATCAACATTATTATTTGCATCTTGGGAATCTTTGACGGTTTCCCCTTCATCTTCTTCTAAAATTTCAATGCGGCGGGGTTCAGAGGCTGGTTTTTGCTCCGCCGGAGTTTCACTAGATTTCGGCGACTGTTGGGCTTGTTTCATCATATCTTCGACAAAACGCCGGGCTTCTTCCGTGTTCATTTCGCCCTTAGCCACCATGTCATCCGCCAGGTTCTGGATTTGCGATCGCAGTTCACCCAACTTACCCCCTGCTTTCTCAGTGGCGTAAGCAGCCAATCCTACACCCAAGTAAAAAGCTTTTTGAACAATATCTCCAAAACCAGGCATTGTTACTCAGCGCTGCTAAAAAATAGGGCGACCCGGATAATACGCCTACTATAAGCATCCCGTATTGCTGCTACCTTCCGGTCCTGACAAGATTTGGGCGTTACAGTCGCGTATGTCCAGGTCTACGACTACTATAACACTAAAATACCCAAAGTGTGTGTTATTCCACAACAATTTTCCATTCATAAAGCTGATAAGTCACACAGCCATGCTGCACCAATGGGTCACGAGCCACAATGGACTCTGCTTCATCCCTAGAGTCCGCCTCAAACAGTAACATTCCGCCCCTGTCTTCTACCCAATAGCCTGTGCGGGCTTTGTGTCCTTGAGCAATCAAATCCTCAACATAGGCTTTATGGGCGGGGACATATTGGTCAAAGGTGGATTTATCAACTTTACCGGCTTCAATTTTCACAAACAAAGGCATTTAATTAGTACCTCGTAATTTTTTGTATCTGATTGTGAAGTAAAGTTACCTCAAAACTAGCTCATTCATCCGCAAGACTCGATATTTTTTCTTGATCCGGGAAAGACTGGTAAAATCTACCCAGAGAATTGAGAATAAAATACCATGAGTACAACTAAAGGTGCTGATGCCATCGATGAAGCGATCGCCCAGGGAATTGATTTTGATGGTTCCCCCATTCCCCCAGAAAAACTAGAACTGTATAATCAGGTGATGGGATTAGAGGCCAATAGACAACGCAGTGGTGTATCGAATACCATGCGATCGCGGATTGTGCGCATTGGCGCTAAACACATTCCACAACCAGAACTAGATCAAATGCTGGTAGAAGCAGGTTTTGCGCCCCTCAAACCCAAAGAAATCGCTTTTTTCTACGCCGGTAAATAAGTTAACATACAAAAAAAGACAGGCATTTTGCCTGTCCTCACACTCATTGATTTAGCAAAGAATTTAGAAATTAAGTTCAGCCGCTTGGACTTTTTCCACTTGCTTCTTCTTGAGCACAAGCATAACTTGAGCTAACATCACAAGAGCAATGAAGGCAATCAATCCTTGAACCCTTGCGGAATTTTGCAATACAATTTCTACATCTTTCTGACCAAATCCACCCACATTGGGGTTATTAGTCAAAGCATCACCAGCAGTAACAGATTGTCCTTCGGAAACAATCAATTCTGGACCGGGGGGAATGGTATCAATAATGGTATCGCCAGATTCTGTTTGGATGTTAACTAGATATTTGGCACTACCATATTCATCTTCTTGTTTCGCAATCTGAGTAATTGTACCAGTAGCGGAAGCATTGTAAATGGTATTATTGCTCTTTTCGCCAGTAGGATAAACTTGTCCACGTCCACGGTTTGCGCCTAGGTGAACTGAATATTTACCGAAGTGAATATTTTTATCGGTAGCTGGGTTAGGAGAAAGAACTGGGAAGACGATTTCTTGATACTGTTCACCGGGGATGGGTCCTACAAGCAGCACATTCTCCTGGTCTTCAGTGTAGGGTTGGAAGTAAACATCACCTACTTCCTCTTTAAGTTCCTCAGGAATGCGGTCTGCTGGTGCAATTTTGAACCCTTCGGGTAACATCAGTACAGCGCCGACATTCAAGCCAACTTTAGAACCATCAGCCCCAACCTGTTGGACGCTGGTATCATAGGGGATTTTCACCACTGCTTTAAACACAGTATCAGGTAGAACTGATTGAGGAACTTCTACTTCTGCTGGTTTAGCTGCTAGGTGACAGTTAGCGCAAACAATCCGCCCTGTCGGTTCCCGGGGAGTTTCAGGATAGGTTTGTTGAGCCCAAAAGGGATAAGCGGCGGCGCTTTGAGGTAAGGCTAGATCGCTAGTCAAGTAAAATGTTAAGGTAGCGATCGCTATGAGCAATGTTTTGACCATTGCTTTAGCAGTGCGAGTCACACTCGCTGTGGTACAGGCATTTCTCATCTCTATAAGGACAATGATTCTCTGGTTAACTGGTCATTGGTGATTAGTCGCGGCACTTAATTAAGACCACCAAGGTTCTTCACCGGTACGGAAGTCGGTTTCAGTCCAAGGGGTCAAGACGATTTTGTCATCTTCTGCTTTGGCGTGTGCGAGAGCCAAAGATAGCGGTGCTGGGCCTCTGACCACCTTACCAGTTGCATCGTACTGGGAACCGTGACAAGGACACTTAAACTTGTTCTCTGCTACATTCCAGGGAACAACACAGCCTAAGTGTGTGCAGATAGCATTAATACCGTAATCAGCAATAGCTTCTTTGCTTTCTACCACAATATAGGTGGGGTCTCCCTTGAGTCCTTGAACTAAGGGGCGATCGCCTACGTTATGGCTTTCCAGAAACTTACTTACACTAACATTATTACCCAACTCGTCTTTTGCTGTGGTACCGCCACCCGCGCCACCGCTGGCAGGTGGAACAAAGTACTTGACTACAGGGTACAATGCACCCAGAGCCACACCAGTTACAGTTCCAAAAGTCAACAGATTCATGAACTGACGACGCCCCATATCGGGTACGTCCATTGATTCAGAAAATTGAGCCATAATCTACGCGCTCTTTGTGTATTTTGTTCATCATGCTTACAAGAGTACCAACACTTGAGCAACTCCTGTTTAAGTCGAAATGCCAAGGACTACAATGATGCTAAATTTCTTTATTTCAAGATATATTGAGCATCTGTTCTCTTAGCATTACATTTCTTTATATCTCTATCATACTTGAGTCACGGAACGTAACATCATAACTAAATGTAAAATCTAATGGAGGAAAGCTATGACAGGAAAGGAATTACGCAAATTATTACTTGACAAGTGGGGATACTCCTATGATCTGCAGTTCCGCCGCACAAAAGGCAAGATATTTCTACAAATCATGTGGAAGTATCTTGAGCAAGCTTCTTTTCCCTTGACTGAGGCGGAGTACCAAGAACATCTTGATAGCATTGCTAATTATCTTCATGCCTTGGGTGGTGCTGTGCAAGTGCAAACATTTATTACCCAAACCCGGGAGCGTCCCCGTTTAGGTAAGGCTGTGAGTATTCCTCTTGATTTAGGCGAACGCGCATCGGAATGGATGATGTGATATAATTCCCTACACCCCTACATAGACAATTAGGGGCAAGTATTAAAACTTTTAGCACCCAATCTGACTTGATATCTTGATATAAAGCCTTTTTCAGGCTCATGAAGTACACACCAATTCCCTATTCCCTATTCCCTATTCCCTATTCCCTATTCCCTATTCCCTATTCCCTGTTCCCTGTTCCCTGTTCCCTCAAACTAAAAAAAATTGTCCCTCACGAGCATGGGAAATGCTATATTTAATAAATTTGCCAAAACCATCGTTTTTTTCTTTTGAGGATTCACCCATCTGACCTATCTGATGATTTACCGTTATGATTACACCCTTGAAACTAATCAGCCTCAAGGGTTATAATAAAATAAAATGCCAGGAACCAGACTTGAACTGGTGACACGAGGATTTTCAGTCCTCTGCTCTACCAACTGAGCTATCCCGGCTGGTTGATTTATTTAACCAACGATTATTTAATTTAGCACAGGCAAAAGAGTTTGGCAAGGGGTTGGAGGAAAAAAATTTCCCAAGATTTCAATTTAGTTTCAACTTCAACTTCACTGACAAGAAAACAGCCAAAAAAAACAAAAACTGCACCACCACAATACTAGGCCCTGATGCCAGGTTAAAAACACCCGAAACCATAATACCAGCAATGCTTGTGGTAGAACCTATGATGATTGATAACACCAAAAAGCGGTGAAAGTGATGACTCATCAACTTGGCTGTAGAAGCGGGAATCACTAAAAAAGCATTGACTAGCAAAACACCAACGGCTGTAATTGTCACAGCCACAGCTAGGGAAAGTAGCATTACAAAGGTATAGCGATACAATTGCACCGGAACCCCTTGTACTTGAGCTACATCCGGGTTAATGGTCAGCAAAATTTGCTGTTGCAGGGTGGAAAATAAAAATACGCCACTGACTACCAGCAAGACTAGCGTCACAATCAAATCTGTATTGTCGATGGCCAGAATATCCCCAAACAATACTCTCATTAAATTTCCCCGATAACCGGGGACGAAGCTAGTCAAGAGCAAGCCAATACTTAATGCTCCTGATAGCACTATTACCAGAACGCTATCGCTGGCTAAATCGGTTTTATCAATCAAATAAAGGACAACCACCCCAAATACTAATGTAAAGGGTAGTAGCATCAAAGTTGGATCCAACTGTAGCAATACCCCTAAGATCACACCAATTAATGCTGCATGACCCACAGCATGGCTGAAAAACGATAGTTGGCGCAATGTCGCAAAACTGCCCAGTAATCCTCCTAGTATTCCCATTAATACAGCACCGGCGATCGCTCGCTGCATGAAAGGAAATTGTAACAAATTTACTAAATCACCTCCAGGGGCGATCGCTACTAAGTTTGTCAGTAAAATCGAGTATAAGTACATAACGACAATCTATATAAGGTAAATCTTGAAAAACTCCCATCAAACAAATAAGATGATTAAAATTAGATTTAATTTTGAAACTGTAAAACATTGAGTATAATTTAAGAAAGATCACTATAGATATTAGTATTGTGCAAGACTTAGCAGAACAAATTATCAGCCCCGAAAAAGCTCAACGTATGGCAGAATTTTTTAGCTTTTTAGGAGATCCTAATCGTCTGAGGATTCTTTCTTTTTTAGCGACCAAAGAACTGTGTGTAGGTGATTTAGCAGGATTACTAAACATAAGCGAATCGGCGGTTTCCCATCAGCTAAGAAACCTAAGAGCAATGCGACTAGTCCGCTATCGTAAACAAGGGCGTAATGTATTTTATCACCTCCACGATCATCATATTTTCCATCTTTATCAGGCTGTTGCTGAACATTTAGATGAACCAGAATAAAAACAAAAATCAAAGTTATGGCAGAATTTCATTAGCAGTAAATTACCATAATATAGCATTTCCCATGCTCGTGAGGTACATTTTTTTTTAGTTTGAGGGAACAGGGAACAGGGAATAGGGAATAGGGAATTGGTGTGTACTTCATGAGCCTGAAAAAGCCTATAAATACCCCATCTGAAAATATTAATGCTGATGATGGTAAGGACTGAATCCTGGCCCATAGGTTGCTAATAGATTTTGGGGTGAAAGGGCAATTTCAGGTTTACCAGTACATACAACAGTTTGGTTCAGACACAGAACGCGATCGCAATGATGACTGACCATATCAATATCATGGGAAACCTGTAGCACAGTCCAACCTTCTTCGTGCTTTAACTCATTTAACAACGCGTAAAAATCTGTTATACCCTGGACATCAACGCCGGCAAAGGCTTCATCTAGTATCAATAATTGCCGAGGAGTGACCAAACAATAAGCCAGCAATACCCGCTTCAACTGACCCCCGCTGAGAGTTCCAATAGCTTTATCCTTGAGATGATAAACATCGGTTCGCCGCATCGCCTCCCCTATTGCTACGGACTTTTGCCTATCTTTTCTCCACAAGGGAAAAAATAAATTTTGCTTTTTGTTGGGGTTTTCCCATCCCAGTCCCACTAATTCGCCTACAGAAATAGGGAAACTGCGGTCAAAGATAAAATTTTGGGGCATATAACCCAATCGGTGACGCAACTTTCCTAACTTGGTCATCGGGCGACCAAAAATTTCAATCTGACCACTACTGTGGGGAATCAAATTTAAAATTGCTTTTACCAAGGTACTTTTACCGGCACCATTAGGACCAACAATAGCCGTATCTGTTCCTGCTAGCAATTCAAATGTCACATCTCTAACAGCCAAATAACTGCCTTGATATACATTTAATCCTTCGACCTTTAAAATAGGAGACATCATTAGTCCTGGATTATCGGTAATTAATCATTAATATCACTGGCGTTGCCATGCAATTACTGACACCCAGCCTCAAGAATTTGCAAGTTGTTTCTCATAGCCTGGAAGTAATACTGTGGATTTGTATCACCCCCAGTAGTTTCTAGAGAATCCAAGTTACGCACAGTTACATTCAAATCTTGAGCAAGACTAGTTAATAACTTATTATCTACCCCTGGTTCGCTAAATACAGCCTTAGCATTATACTTTTTCACAGCGTTAACAGCTCTTTGTACATCTGCTGGTGAAAGTTGGTCTTCAGGAATTTGCACCACAGCAACCTGTTTGAGATTATAGCGTTGAGCTAAATATGGAAAGGCATCATGAAAGGTAATAAAGGTACAGTTCGGAGTCTTCTGTAAAGTTTGCTCAAACTCTTGATGTAATTTATCCAATTCTTGCAGATAAGCCGCAGCATTGGCTTCATAAGTAGCTTGATTAGCAGGATCCGCAGCAATTAATCCATCCCGAATATTTACTACCTGCTGTTTTACTAAAACCGGGTCTAACCACACGTGAGGATTTCCATCACCATGGTCATGACTGTGACCGTGACTATGACCATGTTCTGTTACCGTTTTATCAACCGCGGAAATGGCATTTAACGTTTTAAGACCTTGACTAGCATCGATTTTGATTAAGTCAGGATTTTCGGCATTTTTGATAGTATTGTCCAGAAATTCTTCTAATCCCAACCCATTTTTTACTAATATTGCGGCTGTAGAAATCGCTTTCACATCATCCGGTGTTGATTGGTAATCATGCACATCGGTAGTTGGGGTCACGATAATTGATACATCTGCTGCTTCTCCAGCTACAGCCTTAGTAAACAAATAAGTCGGCAAAATTGTAGCGACAACTTTGGTTTTTTCTGGCTGTACTTGGGGTGTCTGTTCTTCTACCGTACTTGTGTTTGATTGGTTACAGCCAATAACCACTGAAAATGTCAGTAGAGCTATTAAAGTCAGGATACCTCGGCTGTGTCTACCTGTTATAGGTCTTAAAAGATTCCAGATCACGGTTTTTATAACCCTTAATGATTACTCTACTTTTGTCAATGAACTTACTTGGATATTATAGAATAAGTCTCATTCTCACACAATATGCAGGAGTTACCCAACTAATATCTTGGTGCAGTCAATCGAATAGAGTATAAAATATGTTAATTATTTGATATTGTCGGCACGGGAATAACTAATAAGTGTTACCTAAGATACTGTTTTTTTTAATTTTTGCCTTAAGTATAAAAAGAGGTTGTTAAGTTGTAGTGATAGGAAAATTCTTAAACTCCTGTTAATATCCTGAATATACTTTTTCAGCAAATTATTCTCGAAAATGCTGAGTGTGAGTGCAATCTACGATAAATAAGTGTGAGGAAGGAAATGCGAGAATTCTGGAAGTATCTACCGATTAGCCCAGTATTTGCCTGTAATATCCTGTTGTTTAGTGGCTCTGTCTATGCAGGGGAAATACCGACAACATCAGTAATACAGAATCAAGAAACTCAAGCTCATAACTTGACAACAGGTGAGGTAATAGCCCAAACTACCTCGGTTTCTCAGTTATCTGATGTCAGACCTACTGATTGGGCTTTTCAAGCATTGCGCTCATTGATTGAACGTTATGGTTGTATTTCAGGTTATCCAGATAACACTTTTCGCGGTAATCGCACTTTAACCAGATATGAGTTCGCCGCGGCTTTGAATGCTTGTTTAGATCGGGTAAATGAATTAATTGCTGAGGCTACTACCAACGTAGTCACACAACAAGATATACTCAGACTACAAAGGTTGCAAGAAGAATTCTCCGCAGAACTAGCAACACTAAGAGGGCGCGTAGATTTACTAGAAGCACGCACATCTAAATTGGAAGCAAATCAGTTTTCCACTACTACTAAGCTGCAAGGGGAAGTAGTGGCAGTTATGAGTGGTGTTTTGGGCGATGATCAAAGCATCACACAGAAGAATACAACCCTGGGACTGCGATCGCGCATTGAATTTGTTACCAGTTTTACAGGGCAAGATACCCTGTTTACCCGCATCGCCGCTAACAATCTTCTCAGCCCTAACATTAGTACACCAGAGGGTGGTTTAGCCTTTGCTGGTGGGACTGGCACTACTGATGCCCAGATAGATACTGTATTTTACAAATTTCCCCTCAGTGCAAACACACAAGTAGTTGCGATCGCCAATAATGGCGCTGCAGATGACATCACCAATACAGTCAATATACTTGACGGTGATGGTAGTCGTGGTGCCTTGTCTACCTTTGGTACACGTAACCCAATTTACAACCAGCTAGGTGGTGCGGGGTTGGGAGTCAGCCACCAGTTCGGTGACAGATTAGCACTCAACTTAGGATATTTAACTACTACTCCTAACGAACCCTCAGATGGGAGCGGTTTATTTAATGGTCCTTACGGCGCTTTGGCACAGCTGACTCTTAAACCAAGCGATCGCATTAGCCTAGGTTTAACTTATATCAACTCCTACCGCAAGCCCCTAGTTAGTGGTAGCACTAATGCCATCTTCCAAAACATAGACACACCATTCTCCAGCAATTCCTACGGCCTTCAAGCATCCATTGGTATCAGTGAAAGATTTGTCTTAGGTGGTTGGGCTGGATACACCAACAGTCAGTTAACAGGTAACCCCGGAAAGGCTGAAATTTGGAATTATGCCGTTACCCTGGGCTTCCCGGATTTGGGTAAAAGAGGTAACTTAGCCGGGATTATTGCTGGTGTAGAACCTAAAGTTACAACTTCCACCATTCTAGGAGTAAGTACAGATCCAGATACCTCCTATCACCTGGAAGCTTTCTACCAGTATCAACTCAGTGACAACATTACCATTACCCCCGGTCTGATCTGGTTAACATCCCCCAATCATAACAATAACAATAATGATGTTGTGATTGGTGCCCTGAGAACTAGATTTAGTTTCTAAAGATCACCAATCTCATATCCCACAAAAAAGACCAGCTTTCCACAGCTGGTCTAAAATATCTTTTTCCGCGTTGTCTTCTCAATAGAGTGAAAACCAAATTGCACGTTCCCAAAACTAACGGGCAACCTTTCTTAACATTATTGTAACAGTCAACACAGTTTTTTGATAAAAATCTCTAAAAAAACATATATCCCCCGACAATCAGCCTCTATCTAAGAGCATAAATTCAAAATTCCCGCAGGTGGAAATGGCGAAAAATTCTCACGGACTAATCACTAATGACTAATTGCGGCTGTCCCCAGATGATGCGCTCCTGCTTATAAATAGCAATACCCGGCTGGGCTCCTTTGGGTTTGTAAACGTGCTTGGGCTGAGTATAAACTACTGGTACTTGGTCACTCTGACGGCCACGACTGTAGTAGGCTGCAAGATTAGCCACAAATTGTAAATCTACGGATTCGGGAACTGCACCCGGTTCTAAACGTAGTAGTACATGACTTCCGGGTATTTCTTGAGCGTGGAACCATAAATCATAATCTCCAGCCACACGAAAGGTTAATTGGTCATTTTGACGATTATTACGACCGATTAAGACTTCAAACCCGCTGGGGGTATGATAACGATGAAAATTCGTGCTTGTGGTTTCGCCGCGACTGCGATATCCTGGGTCTTCTAAATATTTCTGTGCAATTAACTCGTCACGGATTTCTTCCAAAGCCTGCAAATCTGCTGCTGTTTGGTAGTTTTCTATCTGAGCGACGGCGGCTTCTACTTGCTCTAAATAGTTAATTTCTGAGTTGACATCCCCAAGCAATGGTTCCACAGCACTACGAGCGCGTTTAAGTTTCTGGTGCTGTTTGTAAAGGCGTTGGGCATTTTGGACGGCGTTTTTATCTGGTAAGAGGGCGATGGCTATTGGTTGTTCTGTCTCAAAATCAGTCAGGATAATTTCTGTCATCCCTGGTTGCCATTTTTGCAGGTGAGACATCAACAAATCCGCTTTTTTGCGATATTCATCTGCTTGTTCTGATTGCTGCAGGCGTTGGGCAAAGGTTTGCGCTTTAGTACGTATTTTTACTAATATAGTATATAGTTTTTGATTTAATTGATGCCGTAACTGAGAAAATACTTGCTGATTTAATTCGTCAGTGTAGTATCTGTTAACTAAGGTTTGGATATCTTTTTCTGGTGCAACTGCGCCCCAACCCATGACTGTATATCCTTTTGCTGTCCAAGCTGGTTGGAATTTATTCAAATCCAATGCTTGTAGCCATTCTTGCCATCGTCTAAATAGTCGTTCCCAGTCGTCAGGTTGGAGCTGCTCTGTGCTGGTTTCCGGGGCTAAATCTGCCGCAATTAACATGGATTCCACTAAGGCAGAACTCAAGCCGCTATAACTTTTTAATAACTGAGGCTTAATTGCTCCTGGTACTAAGCTGACCCGTTCTTGCCAGCGTTGAGCGGATTCATTCAAACTAGGAACAGGTCCAGTGAGTTTGGGTGGGGTTTCATAAGGTTGTCCGGTTTGAATGGGACGGACGCTAGATTGATGCTGACCAACTTGATGGGCAGCTGTGATCATCATATTGTTAGCATCGGTGAGGATAACGTTGCTGTATTTGCCCATCACCTCTACATATATATGGTACAATGCCTCCTCTCCAGGACGGCGGGCAAATTGTAAGTTAACAACACGCTCCCAAGGGGCGATGGCTTGAATTTCCACCAAGGCCAAGCCACCTAATTGATGTACTAATTGTTGGCTAAAGGTAAATGTATCTGGTAATCTTGGGGGTGGTTCGCCAATACAAATATGCGCCGCTTGGGGATGCCAAGAAATCTCTAGCCAGTCCCTTTGTTTGAGGGTGCGTAATGCTACAGCAATAGTATAGCGATCGCGCTGATAAACTTGTTCTAATCGAGATGGCAGCCAGTGAGCGCGTAGTTCGCTACAAGCAGCAGTTAGGGTAGTATAGTCAACTGGTTGCACAAGAGTTATGATGACCTATTAATTACTGGATCAATGCTGGTTCTTTAACTTTTTTCTGCAAAATTTCACTGTAGAGTTGACTTAGCTGGGTGGCTACCCCATCCCAACTAAACTTACTTTCTACCCGTTTTCTTCCAGCTTTACCTAATTCGTCTCGCCATTGTGGATTTAACAAAATCCGATCTATTGCAGCTGCAAAGGCGGCTACATCTTTGGGTGGAGCTAATAAACCTGTGATTTCGGGAACTACAGTAAATTGCAGCCCACCTACATCACTGGCTACTACAGGCGTATAACTAGCCATGGCTTCAATGGCCACTAGTCCAAAGGGTTCATAGTGACTCGGAACTACGCAAACATCAGCCGCAGCGTAGTAAGTCGGCAATATTTCCTGACTCAGGCGACCAGTGAGGGTCGTAAATTCACTCATCCCCAATTCATTAATTATATTCTCGATGCGATCGCGCTCCATCCCATCACTATTACCGGGAGTGCTACCACCACCAATAATTAATTTCAGGTTTTGATCACCACGTAATTGGGATTCGTTGACCGCACGCACCAAGTGTTCTATTCCTTTACGTCGATCAAAACGTCCCACATAGAATACAAGTTTAGTCTCCGGTGCAATTCCCAATTGTAATCTTGCTGTTTGACGGTCAATAGAACCAAAGCTACGAATATCTGTACCGCAGGGAATAATTTCAATATTACCTTGAGGGGAAACCAGCGATCGCATATGTTCCTTTTCCTGGGGACTTGTGGCCACAATTGTTTCTGCCCTCTCCAACACTTCTTTTTCCACTGCCAATCGCTGACTAGCAATTATGGGAATATTTTCTATTGTACTGTACTTAACGGCTCCCAGTGAATGGTAAGTATGAATTTGCCCCGTACCTTGGATTTTATTGAGTTGCATCCCTATCCAGCTAGAGTGCCAGTAGTTTGTGTGCGCCAACTGATACGTTATACCATTGTGTCTTTGGAATTCCAGGAAATTATCCAAAAATTCCGGCATATATGCCAACAGATTATCTCGGGGTACAAACTCTACAGCACCTGCTTTTAAACGAATAGTGCGGCAATTTTCGCTCAATTGCACAATTTTATCTTGTTCTCTACTCAGCCGGGTAAACATATCAACTTGCCATCCCAGCTTCGCGAGTGCTTCACCCACATTACGCACATAAACATTCTGTCCACCTGCCTCTTCCTGACCAATTTCAATCGCCGGGTCTCCATGAACAGAAATTAAGGCAATACATTTGTCGGTAGTAGGTTTCATAGTTTGTCTGTTGCTTATTCTGAGAATGTATCGTCAAAGTTTCGCCTCTTACATGATTATTTAGGAACTTTGAGTAATCTTTATTTTAATTTAATTATGTCCAACAATTTAATCTTTTGGGTACTCAGTCTATAGTTATTTGCGTATACAGCACTTGTGAAGTATAAAATACACAGTTTAATATTATAAATCTTGTGGGTTGGGCATCTTTCCCAGCCTTTTGTACCTCACTCAGATGTAATCTACTGTACATTGATATCTAATGCCAGTAGATAACTGCAAATCTAATTCTCATAAAAGCAACCCTCCCCCAAAGTTAACTTAGAGGAGGGTATGAAGATATGTCCGTCATGACCCGATCTGCTGACATTGCCTAGGCCTAGCTCAGGGTAGACATCGCGATTCTTGATATAATTCACACAACATGGGCATAAAGAATCCTGTGAAATTTTTTTCCATGTGCGTAGATCATAGATAAATTTCAGAAAAATTTGGCACCACACTAATAATCATTTCCTAGAAAAACTCGACAAAGGGGGATTTATAGGGAATTAAAACCTAAAAACCGCGATTTTTAATTTTAATTCCTCTCCCCTCTAGACTCAATTAGCTTTGTGCTGCTAACATCTGCTTGAGCTTTTCTAATTCAGAAGCCCAACGTGGATCTGGACGAATTGCATCTGATTCAGCACTTGTGCTGGTTTCCCGCACAGCACCACCGCCGCCACGCCGTGACTTCTTAGAACCTTTCTCACGACGACCGCCTTCTTTTGGTGTAGGAGCCGGATGACCACTAACACCACTAGCTGCTTTAGCAGGTTGCTCTTCAGCTTCCTCAGGTTTGGTTCGAGGTAATGCTTTTTCTAGCTTGAGGGGCGTCTCTTTGAACAATTGACCATTATACTTTTCAATAATTTGATCAGCTTGCTCGTCATTGTTGACCGTGAGAAAACCAAAACCACGGCATTTGCCAGTTTTGCGGTCTTTAATTAGTTTTGTAGTCACAGCATCGCCTTCAGCGGCAAAAACTGCTTGCAAATCTTGACGATCTATTTCTTCTTTTGGCAAATTGCCTATATATAGGCGAATGGACATGAACTATACCTCCAGATTTGAACGAATATGGCAAGGCAAGAAAAGTATTACTTTACCAAAACTGCTATCAACCAAATTTTTTACTCCAAACTGTCAACCTATACAATACAATTTTTTGTTGGGATCAGGCTTGTTTAATACAAAAGCGCATACAATACTCAGCTAACAGCACCTCAATTATCAGATTCTTCACCTCTTCCCTGTCTTAAGAGCCGGGAATTGTCAACTGCTGCTACGTGACAGGTATCAACCTTGCCACTTCGCTTTTAGTTTTCGTTTCCCAGATCCGAAATCTGGGAGCAAGGGTCAAAACTTGCATACAGACCTGTGTGAGCATTGCAAGACGTTTGTTTTACCATTGGTTAAGACTTTTAACTTTGCGTCCATCAAAGATAAAACTATTTCCACTGTTGGAAACACAGCTTAACCAATTCTTGATGCCAGGGTCAATTGCTAAAGCGTTGTCTGGATTAAGATAGTGGTTGATTGCGGATTCTTTTTTTATAGACGAAATCAGCAATAAAAACTGATTTATTGGCAAGATTCGCACTTCCTTAATGTCTTCAAACTGCAAATTGGATGGCATTAGGATAGGAAACTATCAAAATTGAACCAACGTTTAACGGTGTTTACCAAAGGAATCTTGATGTGATCACCCACAAGTTTTAATGCTTGCTTAGGATAGCTCTGTCCGCAGAATTAAATACCATTTCTTATATTACCATGGTATCATCTACGTAACTAGTTCAAAGCATACATTTTTAATAACAACATTTGTATATCGTAGCATAAAATACTTTTTTTTCCTCAAGGGGGATCATCATAAACAAAAACCAGCCATTGGCTGGTATATTTGTGACTGCATGGGTGATCTAGTCCAGAGGTTCTTATCCCCACAAGGGTTAACTTTGGGGATATACCCCCCTGGATTTTCTAGTAGGGTTTTCAGCCGGGCTTCTGGAGCAAAAGAAGATTCATTGACTCAGGGTGCAATTTTTATCCACATTCCCTAGGAGGTGAGTTTGGCTTTTGGCTGTTGAGTTCAAGGTAGTACTAGCCGGTGAGAAAAATGTATGCAACCCAAGCCTGTGCAGCTACAGCCACAAAAGTAGACCAAATGGGATGAGGACTATAAATATTTTTACCAGTTTGAGTTTGCACTGTGTGAATATCAATCCAGGGTGTTGCTCCTCGGCGAAACCAGCCTGTAACTATAATTTGCCGACCAATTAAATCTTGGGGATTAACTGACTGTCCCAGAGGAATGTGGTGTAATTTCACTAACCCCGTGCTGCACTGAAGTATTAGGTCTTGTCCTAAGCAATTACCCGTACCTCGACGACCCAGGAGCTTACCCACAAGTTGCACGCTTATACTATCAATAGGAAGCGCAGATGGATTAGTTAAGAGGTTGATCAGGCTTTGATCATCCTGGACAGTAGCAGTTTTGATGTCTGGAAAAAATGAACTCATCCGCGACACCATACCGATGCTAAAGCCCATTAGTAGAAAACCCGTAATCACAGTCCAATCTTTGTATGTCCACTGGAGATTTAACCACCTCAGATTGACAGCAGTTTGCCACATCAGCCAAGTGAAACCCGCAAATACCAAACCCAGGGGAATACCCAAAAAAGGAGCGATTTGCAATAAGAATGACTGACTCTTTACCTGATAAGTTGCTTGGGCTTCGGCTACGGTCAACCCCAGGCTATTGAGATTTATTTCAGTATCTATATGCCAATGGCGAGCAATTTGGCTCAGACGTTGGATGCGATCGCCTATTAAAGGATGGCTATTATTAATAGTAAACCAGTGGCGATATGGATGAAGACTATCCCACATCAATAGAGATTCAAAGGGGCGTTGACCAGCAATACTACCCAAACAAAGGCTCTGCTCATAACCGACTGGTATTAAGAAATTTAAACTTTCCAAATGCCAACTTGTTTGTTCTGATTTTTGGATATCAGCAGAAATACCCATGGCAATTTTCAGTAAAGCACGAGTCAGAGCGTTGGGATTACCGGTAATTTCCGCAGCTAGGCGATCGCTATAGTAAAGCCGCAACCGCGACAAACATAAACTAATAGTAGTAAGCACATACCACAATCCATAAATCACACTCGCCAAAACATTGATGGGCTTATACCAAATTCCCTCTGACTTCCTGTTTCCCCATGTCGATATTTGCTCATATAGTCGATGAATGGGTAGTGAAAGCAGCAACACCAGAGACATAACCGCAAAATCCCAATGAGCAATATGTCCTAACTGTGTGGCATAAATAGTCGCAATTTCATCATCTGCCAGTTGCTCTAATAGTCCCTGAGTGACTACAATCCGAGCGTTGTTAGCCAGACTACCATAAGTCAACGCCATTGGTGCTGTTATGGGTAAAATTCGGAGTTTAGGACAGTGCCAGCGACGCTGTTGACAGTAACGTTGTATGACTCTAGCCGTTTCGCGACTGTGGCGATTTAATAAATCCTTGGACAATTCAGTCTGTCCATAAGACTTTCCTAATAGCCTATCTAACAACCAAGGTGATAGTCCCATCATAATCAATAAAACTATCAATAACAATGGCGCAGGGTTGCTGTGCGGCAACTTTTGGACTGTTAGGTAAGGTAATTTGTCTAAAGCAAAGTTAATCAATGCCGTGGTTAAATTGAGTATTACTCCCAGTAACCACAGCAAAGCCATGAATGTTCCCAGTCCTAGCAACCGCAAGGGAATTAACTGAGGCTTACCCAGGGGTTGCCATACCTTAGCACGTTTGGCTTGTCGCCAATAAATACACCGATGAAAGCTGGGACTAATCTCACTCCGAGGAGTTTTTATATAGCTGGAGGATCTGAACAAATTCTGCGGGATCACCGTATTCGGCACGCTACTCAGACTGGCTCGCGAATATTGACTAGTTTCTGCTACTCTCTGTTTCTGGGACTCCACCACCCCAGGGGTCTTAGTTGTTGATGCGGTAGCGTTTTGAGAATTCTCACCAGTTACAAACTCACCTCCGGGATTATCTGATAGCTGGCGTGGCGTAGCCATAGATTTACTACTTTTTTTACGGCTTTTTGCCAAGTGTGTGAGAGCAAGTTCAGCCCATTGTTTAACTCGTGTATCTTGGCTCTCTCTGAGAGTCTGACACAGAATAGTAGCCTTGCGAATTTGGCCAGTGCGTGCATAAGCCATGACTAAACCAACCCTTGCCTGTAAGTTAGCTCTAGGATTTACTTGACTAGTGGCCACAGGTGTAAGTTTAGCGATCGCAGTTTGGTAATTTCCTTGTTTGAGGGCTACTAAACCGGCTTCCAAAGACAGTTCGGCATCTGACAGCTTGCGTGGCGTAGCCATAGGCATAGAAATTTGGTTACTCCAATGTCCAGTAACTGATCCACGGTGGTAAACAAGAGCAAATCCTTAATGCCGTGGTCATTAATTTCACCCGATAGCTGGCGTGGCGTAGCCATTGAGTCCCATTAACACTCATGTTCCTCCAATCCACCGGGGCGATCTGCTTGCAGCGGCGTGGAAAACCCTACGCGCTTCACTTCAACTCACCGATGACCTCCCTGTAACTGTTGACAATTCCATGAAATGTGCAAGAGCAAAACTCCGCTTTCCATATTATCCAGTCTGTCCCACCGTACTTATTCCCTGATGCAAGATGTAGACAACCACGTTAATATTTCTATCTTCAAAATTTTTGCCACAATCTGGACAAATATAAATTTTAGGTGATAGACATTTTTGTCATTTTTCGGCACAGTTACCAAAATGGTGGCTGGTACTGGTATCTGAGGTTATATCCTTTTCAAACTTTCTTCGCTTCATACCCCCATAAATGCACCTCCCCAAGCTGATGACATGGGGGGCTTTTGTCAGTTCGCTGTTTTCCGCTCACCTCAAACCCTCTCCACAGGTTTGGAGAGGGGAGACTTTAATGCCGGTTAAAACCCTTGATTTAGAGGTAATCTAATTGACATTACTAACTGGTGTAATTCCCGCCAAATCTAAGATTGGTGCAATCAGATCCTCCCGCTTTACCGCCATCATGTGGACACCCTGACATAGTTGTCGCGCCATCTGCACTTGTTCAGCAGCAATTTTCATTCCTTCCTCCAGGGGATTTTTTGCGGTAGCCAACCTATCAATAATATACTGAGGAATATTTACACCCGGAACACACCGATTAATAAACTCAGCATTCTTTGCCGATTTCAACAGGAAAATTCCAGCCAAAATGGGTTTATTATGACTCAAGGCTATGATATCCATAAACTTTTCTAGGCGCTCAAAATCTGTAATCATCTGACTTTGGAAAAACTGCGCTCCAGCTTCAATTTTGCGTTCAAATCGCTTTTGCAAACCTGACCAACTCGGAGACTGTGGATCCACAGCCGCACCAGCAAATAAATCAGTCCCCCCATCTGTCAAGGGCTTCTCATCAGAATCAACGCCTTGATTCATTTTCCGAATCATTTGCAGGAGCCGCACAGATTCCAAGTCAAACACCGCTTTCGCATGGGGGTGATCACCTACTTTCACCGGGTCGCCAGTTAAAGCTAAAATATTGCGGATACCCAAGGCATGAGCACCCATCAAATCAGCTTGTAAACCAATTCTATTGCGATCACGACAAGCAACCTGACAAATCGGTTCAATGCCATTTTGCAACAGAATTACTGACGCTACCAAAGAAGACATCCGTAATACAGCGCGGCTACCATCGGTAATATTGACAGCATGAACCCTCCCCTTAAGGGTCGCCGCCATTGAAATCATGTGTGCTACATTCACCCCTTTTGGTGGAGCTACCTCCGCGGTAACTAAAAATTCGCCGGATTGGGCTGCCCGACGAAATGAGTTTAAAATTGTGGTATTTTGGGTATCCTGCATAACATTAATGTTTCACTTTTCTTCAAGGGTATAACGAATTACGCCCAAAAGTGAAACCTTTACAGAGGTAGGGAGTAGCCCAAAGCAGTTTTTACCTGTGCCAAAGTTTGATTAGCAATGGCTTCGGCTTTCTCCCGTCCCTCACGCAAAACAGACTGGAGATAAGCTTGATCTTCTATTATCCCTTGATATTTTTCCTGTATGGGTTTTAACGCATTAATTGTCGTTTCTGTCAATAGTGATTTAAATTGTCCCCAGCCCATATCTTGACATTCTGCTGCTACCTCTTCCTTCTTCTTCCCAGACAGCAGCATATACAGCGTTAACAAGTTATTACACTCTGGACGATCTGGATCACCGAAAGTCAAACCCCGAACTGGGTCAGTTTTACAGCGCTTAATCTTGTATTGAATCTGCTCTGGTGTATCCAGTAAATTAATTCGGCTTAAATCAGACGGATCAGACTTGGACATTTTGCGTGTACCATCGGCCAAACTCATCACCCTAGCGCCTTCCTGACGAATTAAAGCGGATGGTAACTTGATCACTGGTTGATCAGGTTTACCAAATTGATGATTTAACCGCGCTGCAATGTCCCTAGTCAATTCCAAATGTTGTTTTTGGTCTTCACCCACTGGTACTTTATCAGCTTGATACAGCAAAATATCAGCAGCCATCAGCACAGGATAGTCCAACAAGCCGACATTGACATTTTCACCCTGCTTAATCGCCTTCTCCTTAAACTGAATCATGTCTTGTAACCAGTTTAAAGGTGTAATGCAATTAAACAGCCAGGTCAACTCACTGTGGGCAGAAACATGAGATTGCACAAAAATCGTCGAGTGATTTAAATCCAGACCACAAGCCAGATAAAGCGCCACCAGGGTATAAGTATCAGATGCTAACCTTGTGGGATCGTGTGGTACCGTAATCGCGTGCAAATCAGCCACGAACAGGTAATTTTCGTATTCGCTCTGACCTTCTACCCAATTGCGAATGGCTCCCAAGTAGTTACCCAGATGGTAATTACCGGTTGGTTGAACTCCAGAAAGAACACGCTGCTTGCCCATAAATTTCCAATTTATCTCAAATCCGCCCGAAGAATATGGCGGTTACAAAACTCCTTCAATTTTGACACTTTCTGGGATAACTCGCTAATTGCTCATTGCTGCTTTTGTTATGTATCTATGTGACTCATCCATTTACCGATTGTTAATCTCTAGTGACTATCAGTCTACGGACGATGTGTCACATCAAGCTGATTGCTGAGAAAATGTAGAAAAAATGCCATAATAACCAGGCATATAACTTTACGTCAATGAAATTTATCGGCATTGATTTAGGCTGGAAATCCCAACCAAGCGGCTTATGCTGTTTAGAATTAATAGCAGAAAAACTGCACATCATCGATTTAGATCGGCGCGAATGTATTACAGACATTTTCGCCTGGATAGATAACCATGTACCCGCAAATCAACCGGGGATGATGGCCGTAGACGCGCCCACATTGATCCCCAATGCTGTAGGGAGTCGTCTCCCCGATCAACTCACACATAAATACTTTGGCAAATATCACGCCGGATGTTACCCAGCTAATCAAAATTTACCCTTTGCAGAACGTACTGTAAATTTTGGTTTAGAATTAGAGTCTCGTGGATTTGTCCATGCACCCACAATTGAACCCCGAAGACCCGGTAGATATCAAATAGAAGTTTTTCCCCATCCCGCAATAGTTAACTTATTTAACCTAGAACGCATCCTGAAATATAAAAAAGGACGCATCAGTGAGCGCCGCTTAGAATTAATTAAACTTTACAATTACATTATTGATATTTTACCCACCATAGAACCTTCTCTGATCCCTGTACCCTTGGGTGGTTCATTTTCCCAAATCCCTACCACAGGCGCAGCACTTAAAGCAGCTGAAGACAAACTAGATAGTGTAATTTGTGCTTATGTAGCAGCGCACTGGTGGTATTGGGGTAAAAAACATAACTTAGTGTTAGGCGATCGCACAACCGGTTATATTGTCATCCCCACAAATGTGGGGAGCGGGGAATATTGAAACCCCTACTCCCTCATCCTTGAGCTTATTCCGCCCAAGCAATCAATCTCGGCTCATAAGGACTAGATAGATGTTGGTGGTGCGGTAACACACGCAAAGACAAGCCTTGCAAACCAGAGACAGTATAAGTAATGTTAGCTGTGTAAACACTCAACCCTGTTGCATCCTGTCCTTGGTAATCCATGACTACAGGCACTGCATTCACAATTTCACCATTAGCATCAATGCTACCTTGGTATAACTCCACCCGCACATCATCATTAGTCAACGTGGCCAAGTCAACCTTAGCTTTCACAGCAACGGTTTGATTTACCTCAATATCCGTATCTTCAGATACATCAATATCTTTAATTCTGATATTGAACCAGTGATCTCGGAGTTTTGATTTCCAACTAGCTAATTCTTTAGCAGGGGCGTAATTATCGACAGTGAGAATATGATAGCGATCGCTAGCTGGAAAATAAGCCCGTTGAGCATATTCTCCCACCATCCGGGCTGTATTAAAGAAAGGACAATTCAAGCGAATTGCATCTTTCATTTTAGCAATCCACGCACGGGGTAAGCCATCCACATCGTGATACTCGTAGAACAGAGGTATCACTTCCTTCTCTAGTAATTCGTAGAGGGCATTAGCTTCTACCTCATCTTGATAATTAGGATCATCATAATTCTCGCCATGTCCAATTGACCAACCAGTGCGGACATAATCAGCTTCATCCCACCAGCCATCGAGAACACTTAAATTCAGCAATCCATTCATGGCGGCTTTCATACCGCTAGTACCGGAGGCTTCCCGTGGACGGCGTGGCGTGTTTAACCACACGTCACAACCAGCTACCATCAACCGAGCAATATAAATGTCGTAATTAGGAACAAACACTACTTGTTTTTCCAAGTGTTGTTCACGGATAAAGTGATTAATGTCGCGGATTAGTTCTTTTCCGGGGATATCTTTGGGGTGAGCCTTACCAGCGATCACAAATTGTAGCTTGCGATGTTTGTTCCCCTGCAAAATCTGCTTGATTCTGTCTAAATCGCGCATCCACAGGGTCGCACGTTTGTAGGTAGCAAAACGTCGAGCAAAGCCAATGGTTAAAACGTTGGGATCGAGAACTTCCTGAGCTTGGTTAATTTCTGCAGCCGCCGCGCCGCGATCGCGCAAATGCTTCACCAAGTGTTCTCGGACATATAAAACCATGTCTAAGCGACAGCGTTCGTGATTGCGCCACAATTCCTCATCGGGGATCGCATCCATCCGTTCCCACAATGGGCTATCTGGTGGTGCTGATGACCAGTTAGGACCCAAGTACCGATCATACAACTCTTGAGTTGACTTTGCTACACAACTGCGGGCATGAACACCGTTAGTAATTGCCGCAATTGGTACTTCTTCCACAGGGACTTTTTGCCACAAACCCTTAAACATCTGCCGTGACACCACACCATGCAACTGTGCCACACCGTTGGAAAATGTCGCCATCTTCAAGGCCAACACCGCCATACTGAAAGGTGCCGATAAATCACCCGTATTTTCCCGCCCCAGTCCTAAAAATTGCTCTTTAGGCAAACCAAAGATTTCTGCATAATACCCCAGGTAATACAAAATCTTATCAGGAGCAAACAAATCTATCCCAGCTGGTACTGGTGTGTGGGTAGTAAAGATATTACTCGAAGCTACCACTTGTCGGGACTCGGCATAACTTAATCCTTCTTCCTGAATTAAGATCCGGATCCGTTCTAAAGCAGAGAATGCTGCATGGCCTTCATTCATGTGGTAGGCCGTGACATTGTAACCCAGTGCTTTCAACATCTGTACACCACCGATCCCCAGCATAATTTCCTGGTGAATCCGCATATCAATATCACCACCATATAGCTGGTCTGTGATGTCGTGGTCGTAAGGGTTATTGGGTTCAATATTCGTGTCTAGCATATACAGTGGTACCATTCCCACCTGTACACGCCACACTCTCGCGTAGACCTTGCGCCCTGGATAATCCACCGCAATCCTTAGTTCTGAACCATCTGGATTACGCTCTAGGTGCAAGGGCATATTATAGAAATCGTTGATGGGGTAGCGCTCTTGTTGCCAACCATCCGCATTCAGGTATTGAGCAAAGTATCCTTGCTGATACAACAACCCCACACCCACAAGAGGTAAACCCAAGTCACTGGCAGATTTGAGGTGATCCCCCGCTAGAACACCCAACCCGCCAGAATAAACCGGTAAACAATCTACCAGACCGAATTCAGCCGAAAAATAGGCATAGCATTCTTTTGGCTTTGAGCTGCGCTGTTTCTGATACCAAGTACGCTCTTGTAAATAATCTTCTAACTGACGAGCCGCCCGATCCATTTGTGCTAGGAAGCCTTCATCTTCCACAACTTCCAAGAGCCGCCCTTGATTGATGGTACCCAGCATTAATACGGGGTTATGATGGCTAGATTCCCATAGATCAGGGTCTAATCGACGAAATAAATCTTTACTTTCAACATTCCAATCCCAATGCAAGTTATATGCTAGTCGTCTCAGGGGTTCGAGCCGCGAGGGTAAGGAAGGGGAAACATTAAATGTGCGAATCGGCTGCATAGTTTGGTAAAGCTCCAAGTTTAATTTTCGGTATTGTTTATGTATTTATTGCTGTTTATACTCAATGTTGCCAATTCTTTTGACTGTGTGTGTAAATAACTTTGTTCAGCATTGATAGTGATTCTTTCCATCGCTGATAAAGTTTACACTAAAGACATTTTTAAGTCTATGGATTACTCACAAGTATGTACTTAGTATATTAAAATTTGACTCTTATCTGTCGGCTAAAAGTTAAACAAATATAAATAAATTTTTCTTAAATCTCACAAGTTTAGCTAAGAAGACTCTATTTGATGTGTCCAAAAGACTCAATAAACATCTGTATCTTCTTCTTTATTGCTTACCAAGCTAGTTAGATGACTATGGCGATTGCCCTATAGACAGAGCCGCTGTATAAGCTAAAATTACCCTGTATCAGGTATTTGAGACAACAGGTTCATCTTTTTTTAGTTATTGCACGCAATATTGTATGCTAAACTACTAAGTAAACATTGAGTGTATCTGAGGACATGGCTGGATTAATAAAAATTAAATAAGTATCAATCATAGCTATATTAAGGAATATTTAGGGTTATACGTCCTTTCAGGGAGTTTTTATCAGTAAATCATTCATGTTTCCTCTGAAATATAACTTCTTTCTCCTAACTCTTCCTTTTTTTTCAGGGATTGCGTATTTTTTTGTACTACATCACTTATGTATAGCCTCAAATAAATAACGTTAGTTGTAATTTCTCAGAGGATGTTTGATAAGTTTTCAACAGGTAATTTTTATCTTAGGGAACAGGGAACACACCGAACACACCGAACAGGGAACAGGGAATGGGAAATGGGAAATGGGAAATGGGAAACACACAAAAAACAATAAAATCCAGTCCCCTACCCTTACAAGGGGAGGGTTAGTGTGGGGTCAAACAATAGTTGATACACTAATCATGACTTGACAAACATCCTCTCACAGGTATGATTTTTTTCATATCTGGCCATCGCTGTTTGATATATAAATGTATCTAAGTATGATCTCAATATCGGTAATTATTACCCTATGAATAATATTATTGTTAATTGTCAATTAGCTAACATTAACCAACTTGGAACAAACTTATTTATTCAAAATGTTCCCATCTAAGAAAAATATGTTAATCTTAAAAGCAGTTATCACCAAAAAATATTGATGTAATTCAAATTGTGACTTGGTTCCCCTGTAACTCACCGATGTGCAACATGATTAGCGCCGCATACTCCAAAAATTCGTTCCAAGAAATTCGTCATCGCAATCGTGGAAGCGCTTATTTGTTTGCACCAATGGTGAACTTTAATGTGATGGCTCAAGTTGGTGAAACTCCACCCTAAATTTATTCTTGTGTATAACGAAAAGCACTCATAAAAATCCCGGAATAATTATATGTGAATCCTGTTAAAAATTATCTGCAAAATTTGGGATCATTCAGCAGAGTAATTTTAACGGCAAGGGATTTGAATGTAAAAAAAAATACTGAACAGTAGTATATATAAAGCAGGCTGCATGTAGATAAACTACGGATTTATCTGTGTAACCTGCGGTCAGAGGCTATTGGTCTAAAACTCTTAGCCATGTTCGTCAGTCTATGTAGATAGGATAAATTTTGCTGCAACTACACAGACCAAACCTGCAATTCATGTGAATGAATTAACCTGGAGTAAATATTACCCATGCTAATTAGTGTCTCTATATTTCAAGTTAGTCAAAATTAGGAATTAGTTTCCTATTTATCCATGAGACTAACTAATAATTGGGGAATGATTTTCTACACCTAAAAACAAACTTCATCATTTTAATAATCTTCAGTGTCAGTGCCACTACCAAAACAAAGCTTACCTTCTCAAGAGTTCTGCAATAATTGCCCAAAACTTGAATGAGAGATATTTAACCATGATTAACAAGCAACATACCTCAAAATTGCAAAGACTACAAGAACTATTGCTCACGACCCTGTTAGGAGATATTCCCACAATTGCTTTTGGTCCCAAACTGCGAAATCTCGTATATCCCCAGATTTTTTCCCAGATGGGGAAACTAATTTATATCCAACACGGCGTGGAATTTCTGGGGACTTCTGCCATTGAGATGGGCAATGGTGTATATATTTTTAAAGGTGTACGCTTGGATGCCCAAGGACACCCAAATAATAAAATTTCTTTAGGAAATGGAGTAGCTCTTGAGCGTTACATTGATATTGGATGTTTGGATAACACTTGCATATCCATTGGTGATGAAACGTTTATAGGTCCCAATGTCTGTATTGCTGGGCCGGGAAATATCAAAATTGGTAAGCATTGCATGATAGCGTCTCATTCGGGAATATATGCCAATAACCACAAATTTGCTTCTGTAACACAACCCATAAAATACCAAGGAATAACCCGTCAGGGAATCGAGATTCAAGATGATTGTTGGCTAGGGCACGGAGTAACAGTAGTAGATGGCGTTACCATTGGTAAAGGTAGTGTTATTGGCGCAGGATCAGTTGTCACTAAAGATATTCCCCCCTACTCTGTGTCCGTAGGTATACCTGCAAGAGTAATCAAAAGTCGAGTTAGCAAAGATTTGGTGACATCGTAGCAAGGACTAAGTTAACGCTCCCCCCACTTTGGTGAAGGCGATTATTACCCAAGACGCAACCAGAACCAGGGTTTTCTAAACCTGGGGATGTAGGACACTAGCGATTTTATATGACTAACGCCACGCTATGGCTATCGCAGTCATTATAAATCCTGTGATTAGTTTGTAAAATAAATTGTAAAATGTATGCAATATGGGATAAACAAGACTCGTCACTGTTGACAAACATCTAAGAGGATGTTTGTCAAGTCATGATTAGTGTATCGAATATTATTTGACCCCACCCTAACCCTCCCCTTGTCAGGGGAGGGGACTGGATTTTATTGTTTTTTGTGTGTTCGGTGTGTTCCCCATTCCCCCTTCCCTATTCCCTGTTCCGGTGTTCCCTGTTCGGTGTGTTCCCTGTTCCCTAAGATAAAAATTACCTGTGGAAAACTTATCAAACATCCTCTAAGGAAGATTCACTACTGAAACTGATCTTAAAAAGGGGCGACATTTCGGTAATATAAAGTAGTTATCTTTTCTGTATAGCAGATACACAGGAGATACACTTTTTTCTCACAACCTTTGGAGATATTTGTATGGTGACTTTAAAAATCGCTGTTTATATTGTTGTTGCCTTTTTTGTGGCTATATTCGTCTTTGGATTTTTGTCAAACGATCCAGCTCGTAACCCCGGACGCCAGGATTTAGAGTAGAATAGCCACCAATTATTAACTTTGAGGGGAAGTGCAAAACTCCTGTTCTTCAAGGAGGGGGAGCAGCTGGCTTAATAATCAGCGTTAACATAGTAGTGGCTCTCAAAACAGCCCGAAGACGTAAAACACCAGCGCCCTCTCTGAGCAGCTTCCTAATATATTTAGGCAGAAAGCAAAGGTCGGAAGATCAACGTATAATTGATCCTTCCGGCTATTAATTGGCCATCAGAAAACTGAGTGGGAGCCTGAGAACCCCTGTGTCCAAGATCCGGGATGAAAACTGATTGAGTCAGTCAAAGCCCGAAAGGGGAGAATCCTGGTTTTTCAAAGCCGGGAGAGTTCAATTGTTAGCTTGATGTGCCTAGATATGCTTCATCCAGTTCCCCTACCTCCACCGCCTGCCATTCTCCAAGTGGTATCATCAGCAGATTCTATTTCTCGTGCTAGTGATACTCAGTTTTTCTCATTTATACCCAATCAAAAAAATCCCCAAGCACACAAACAAGCGTCGCCGCCACCAGAGGAAATTCCACTTTTCAATGTGGGAGATGGTACATCCAATACCTCACAAACCTTCACGGATTCTCAGAGTGCTGCTTGTTTGAGTCAACCCCAGACATTTGCTAATCACCGACAGCAGTTGGAAGCGCCCAAGAATAAACCCAAAGTGCCAGTCGCAACGGGAAAAGTAACTCCACAACAGCAGGAAACTAATATTTGTGTTCAACAATTTCCCGAAGGCATAAATATTTCAGTTGATACCCCAAATTATACACCAAGTTCTCAACCCGTACAAAATACCCTACAGTTAAAGTCTCGTTACCCTGGTAAGGAAAGCTCGACACCGTCTACTATAGAATTTGGTTCACCTACACCTTCAGCCAGACAAAGAACTATACAAGTTATCTCAGATAGGCAGGAGTATGATCAAATACGGCGAATTGTCACTGCCGAAGGTAATGTAGTAGTCCGATTTGATGGGGCTGTGGTGGATGCTGACCGCCTGCAAGTAAATTTAGATAACTTGGTCGCTGTGGGTTCTGGTAATGTGGCATTAACACGAGGAGATCAAGTCCTGCGGGGAGAACGCTTTACCTATAATTTTATCCAAGACAATGGGGAAATAGAAAATGGCAGCGGCGAGATTTTCATACCCTCAGCCCAACAAGATTTCGCTTTTTCATCCGGTAATTTTACACCGGTTGGAATTGAGGCTCCTGTAAGTGATAGGGTCAGAAGAAATCAGCCCCTGACTCAAATCACTAGCCCCGGGGGTATTGACTTCACATTAGGTGGTATCCAAGCCGGGAATCTCCCTTTACCTATAACCGGAGGTGAAGTCAGGAGACTCCGGTTTGAAGCTCAACGGATTTCGTTTGATCCCCGAGGTTGGCAAGCTTTTGATGTGCGAATTACTAACGACCCCTTTTCACCCCCAGAATTAGAGTTACGTGCATCTCAAGTTACCTCTATCAGGGAGTCTCCTGTTAAAGAAACTATTACTACACGGGGACAGCGTTTAGTTTTTGACCAAAAAGTCTCTTTACCAATTCCCGTAGATAAACAAACTATTGACAGTTTTGAACGCGACGCCTCACCATTTCTAGTGTCTCCAGGTTTTGATGGCGATAAGCGGGGTGGTTTATTTGTGGAACGGGGTTTCACACCTGTTGATACCCAGCAGGTACGTTGGAGAATCATCCCTCAGTTGTTTGTGCAAAAAGCCTTGCAAGGGGGTACAGATGATTTAGCTGCCTTGTTTGGTGTCAAGACCAGTTTAAATGCTGTTTTCAACCCAGGGTTAACACTAGAAGGTGGGGGTGAGTTAACCAATTTAAACAATTTAGAGGAAAATTTGCAGCTTGGTTTGCGCATGCGCCAAATATTAGGCAATGTTAATCCTCACGTATTAAATCTAGAATATAGCTACCGCGATCGCCTGTATAATGGCTCTCTTGGCTTTCAAACTGTCCAGAGCAGTCTTGGTGGTCTGATTACCTCTCCTGTGATTCCTTTAGGTAACACTGGTGTTAACCTCAACTATCAGGCTGGCGTACAATATATCAATGCCAACACCGACCGCCTAGATTTGCTAGCAGCCCAGGGTCACAATAATCGTATTACCCTTGGTCGATTACAAGCTACTGCAAGCCTCAGTCGGGGGTTTTTACTATGGCAAGGTAAACCATTACCACCTACTTCTACAGAGGGATTACGATATACACCAAACCCCGTAGTCCCTTACGTACAGACAATTGCCAGTGTCATAGGTACACATACTTATTATACTAATAACCAAAATCAAAGCACCCTCACCGCCGCAGTCGGTTTGGTCGGGCAGTTTGGTAATTTCTCTCGCCCCTATTTAGACTATACCGCTTTCAACGTGACTTATTCTCAGGGATCAAATAGCGGGCTGTCACCCTTTTTGTTTGACCGCTCAGTTGATAATAAAGTCCTAAGTCTTGGCGCTCAGGTGCAAATTTATGGGCCATTTCTTTTAGGCTTACAAACAGCAATTAACTTGGAAACTGGTAGAGAAACTAGCACAGACTATATTTTAGAATATAGCCGCCGTACCTATGGCATCACTTTGCGTTATAACCCAATAGTGGAATTAGGCGGTTTCAGCATCCGCATTAGTGATTTTAACTGGGTTGGCGGTACAGATCCATTATCTGGATTTTCTTCCAGAAAATCCAGATAATTAACGATAATTAGTTTTTGACCATAACTCAGTATCAAACCAATAGCAATCAAAGCGAATTAAATTATACATTCTGAATGTAAGTTATTATTAGTACACCAGGGTGAGTAGCGCAAAGTGGAAAATTTGGCAATCTTTCATCCAAAATCTAGTTAGCGTATAGTCATAATCTGTTAGCAAGCTACAAGACTTGATTATGGTTCGAGAACTAGAAAGAATACGTCAGAGTGCAGAGTTCCCAGAAACAGCGCCAGCTGCTAATCCTGTATTTTTTAGAACCTACAGCCGTCTGACAAAGGCAGGGCTGAGGGAAACATGGGACGAGGTATGCGATCGCACCCTTGAGGGGATCATCGAATTAGGGAAGCTCAACCCAGACGAGATTGCCACCCTAGAAAATATGCAACGCCACCTCAAAGCCTTACCCAGTGGACGCTGGTTATGGGTGGGTGGTACAGAGTGGATCACCAAATCCAAAAACTTTTCCGGCGCTTATAATTGCACATCCACAAACCTGCAAGACTGGAGTGCATTTGCATTAATGATGGATTTAGCCATGATGGGCTGTGGTACTGGTGCGGTTATAGAACCCCAACACATCAATCAACTCCCTGTGATCCGTAATCACTTAAATGTCACGGTACAAGGGGAAATTGGTAGCATACCTTCAGGATTACGTTATCAACATACTAAAACCTCCATAGAAGGCAATACCGTTACCATCTATGTGGGAGATAGCCGCGAAGGCTGGGTAGAATCCTACAAATCCCTATTGGAACTCTCCACAAATGAAAGGTTATCCACAGAACTACAGGTAATAGTTGACCTCAGTAATGTACGTAAAACCGGCGAACCCCTCAAGGGCTTTGGTGGAGTAGCTAATCCCGTCAAATTACCAGACCTATATGAAAAGTGTGCATCTATACTCAACAAGGCTATAGGAAGACAATTAAACTCCGTGGAATGCTGTTTGCTGATTGACCAGGCTGCTGTTGCAATTGTTGCCGGAAATATTCGGCGCAGTGCTGGAATGCGTCAGTTTAAGTCTGATGACAATTTAGCAGCAACAGCTAAAGATAATCTTTGGCAACAAGATCAAGAGGGTAACTGGCGCATAGACCCAGAACGTGACCCTTTACGCATGGCTAATCATACCAGAGTTTTTCACCGCCAACCCACATTAGAAGAGTGTATAGAATCTGTTCGTAAACAATACTATAGTGGCGAAGGTGCTATTCAGTGGGCTGGGGAATCCGTAGCCAGAGCTAATTGTGATTTGCTCAATACACCACAATTAAAAAAAGATTTTCTGCAAGCTTATGATCAAGGAAAAGCCAAAGAATGGATACAACAACGTCACCCAAAGATTGATTCTCAAGAATTAGAACATCGTTTAAACCGCTATGGCTTAAACCCCTGTGGTGAAATCATAGGCTCTAACTTTCACTGTAACTTATCAGAAATTCACTTAAACCAAATTGACCCAGAAGACTACAAAGAACAAGAAAAAGCCTTTACTGCTGGGGCTTTATCTGTAGCAGCACTGTTAAACCATCAATTTTTAGAGCCACGCTACCAAAAGAGCCGGGAATTAGACCCGATTGTTGGGGTCTCCTTTACCGGATTATTCGATTTCTTTGTTCATGCTTTTGGTGTAGACTGGTTGCGCTGGTGGTCTGAAGGTAGACCAGAAACACCCCAAGGTTTGGCTTGGAAAGAGCAAGAGGCAAAATATCTTAGCTACTGGAAAGATACAGTACACCGAGTTGTTTGGGACTACTGCGATCGCCACAACATTAAACGGCCCAATCGCTGTACCACCGTCCAACCCAGTGGAACTAAATCTTTATTAACAGGTGCTAGCCCGGGTTGGCATCCTCCCAAATCACAGAGATTTATCCGACGGATCACCTTCAGGAAAAATGACCCAGTAGCACTAGCCTGCATTGACTACGGGTACAGCGTCATTCCATCCCAATCAGACAAGGACGAACAGGGAAACTTACTAAATGACCCATTTGACCCCCGTGTAACTGAATGGCTAGTAGAAATTCCTGTATCCGTATCTTGGGCTGACTTACCAGGAGCAGATGAAATTGATGTTTCTCAGTTTTCCGCCTTAGCTCAATTTGACTTTGCCCTCCAAGTTCAGCGTTGGTATGTAACTCACAACACATCAGCAACAATAGAACTACGTTCTGAAGAAGTTGAACCGTTAGGACAGCGAATTTATCAAGCCATCCAAAATCATGAAGGCTATATTTCCGCCGCGCTGTTAGCCCGGTTCGATGACTTGCAATCATTCCCACGCTTACCATTTGAGCCCATAGACAAGTCAACCTATGAGCGTTTAACTCAAAAAGTTAAAGCACGCCGCAGAACAGATAATTTCTGTACCGTTTTGAGTCGCTATGATTCGGGTGAATTAACAGAGGTTGGGCCTAGTGGATGTGATTCTGATAAGTGTATGTTTCCTATTGAATCTCCTGCATCTTAGGACCAAAATCCAGTAGGGAGATATTGCCTTGTAGAGACGCGTTCAATTGCGTCTCTAGTTTTTCAGGTTAGGATCATTTAAAACTACAGCAGACTCTCAAATATGTTCATTGATGAATTGTCACCAATATTTCAACAATTAACCAAGCACCCAGTTTCATTTATGGGGGGATTTTTTTCTGGTGTGCTGCGACTCAATCTCAAGGACGATCCGGTCAAAAGCTGGCTGGATAAACACATCAATTCTACTTGTCACACCACCAGTCCAACTAGTGAAGCCCACAATGGCAAAGCTCGCGGCCCTCAGCAAATTTCTATTGATTGAGATTTAGACCTATCCTAAAATGGACTAAACCAGAATTGAGGTTGAACAAAAGTATTATGGGTAGGCATTTGCCTGCCCTGCATGATCAGTTTAATACAGTTTGTTAAATCTCATACTTTGAAAAATGTCACAATCAGTTATCATGTGAGCGTATGGCTAAGTTCAGTCCCTTGGCATCTTGAGTTGAAGCGAAAGCAAGCATGATGATCGCTGTCCTACAACATCCGCCATGGGTGAGTCAGAACAGACTATGCAAAATTTGCAGTTTGTTCATATCTCTTTCCCCAGCTGAACTGATCGCTTTTTGTTACAAATTACGTGATCCACATGACTATTTACGTTGGAAACCTCTCTTACCACGCTACTGAAGAAGACTTAAGAACTGTATTTGCCGAGTATGGTCAAGTCACAAGAGTGGTCTTACCTACTGACCGCGAAACAGGTCGGATGCGAGGCTTTGCATTTGTTGAAATGAAGGAAGATGCTCAAGAAGATGCAGCTATTACCGAGTTAGATGGCGCAGAATGGATGGGCCGTCAACTGAGAGTCAATAAAGCCAAGCCCAGGGAAGACAATCGCGGCGCGAGTTGGGGTAAAAAAAGAGATTATTAACAATAGCAGATTTTTATACCGACGGAAAATTAATTGCTCAATTTGACCAGTCCTAGAGCAGAAAGCCCACTCCTTCTTGGGGTGGGATAAATTTCCAGCAACTTTAGTTGCAGTCAAAACCTACTGACATTAATTTAGCGGTAAGGCAAACAATAGAAAAAATGAACTAGGTAAGCTAGTAAAACTCCTGATATCAAAAAAATTTGCTCATAAAGGTATACAAGCACTAACAGGCTATTTCCAGGAGTTCAGAGAACTTTCACAGGCAAAAGCCAAAATTTCAATTCTTTAGTTTATCTAAAATCATATTTGAGTTATCAAAATACCTTTCTAAGATAGAGGCAGCAACCAAAAGTTGTCATTAATAAATCCAACTCACAAGCACAATGCTAGGGAGTAACAAAAATGACTCAAGCTCCAGAATCTCTAGATTTTTTTATGAATGATGCTACGGATAAGAGCTTAGATCGTGATTGTACAACATTATCGCGTCACGTACTCCAACAATTTAAGACTTTTTCCCCAGATGCACAGGATTTGAGCGCGCTGATGAATCGTATAGCCCTGGCGGGTAAACTAGTTGCTCGTCGTCTGAGCCGCGCAGGTTTAATGGAAGGAGTTCTGGGATTTTCTGGAGACGTCAACATCCAAGGGGAATCTGTCAAAAAGATGGATGTCTACGCCAACGATGTATTTATCTCCGTGTTTAAGCAAAGTGGCTTAGTCTGTCGCCTCGCTTCCGAAGAAATGGAAGAACCTTACTACATCCCAGAAAACTGCCCTATAGGTCGCTATACCTTGTTATATGACCCAATTGATGGCTCATCTAATACCGACACCAATCTCAGTTTGGGTTCAATTTTTTCTATTCGTCAGCAAAAAGGCGATGATATTGATCGTCAAGCATCGGATCTCCTGAGCAACGGACGGGAACAAATCGCCGCCGGATATATACTGTATGGGCCGAGCACAATGCTGGTTTATACTATGGGCAATGGTGTTCATTCATTTACCCTTGACCCCAGCTTAGGGGAATTTATCCTCTCGGAAGAAAACATCCGCATCCCTAATCATGGTTCTGTTTATAGCGTTAACGAAGGTAATTTTTGGCAGTGGGAAGAATCAATGCGAGAGTATATCCGCTACGTTCATCGCACTGAAGGCTATACCGCTCGTTATAGTGGCGCTATGGTGAGTGACATCCATCGCATTTTAGTTCAAGGTGGCGTATTTCTCTATCCAGGGACAATTCAGAAACCAGAAGGGAAATTACGCTTACTTTATGAATCTGCTCCCTTAGCTATGTTGATTTCACAAGCAGGCGGTCGCGCCACCACAGGATTAGTAGATATTTTGGAAGTAGTGCCGAAAAAGCTACACCAACGCACACCTTTAATTATTGGTAGTCAGGAAGATGTGGCCAAGGTGGAGTCTTTTATTCAAAACGGACACTAGTACCGCTCCTAATTCCTAGTGCTGAGACTAAAAATTCTTTTGATTAATTGGCAATGAGTAGTTGATTCACACCGAGGAGCTAATAGATACAATAAATCTCTACCAAGAATTAACAGTTAACATGGCTATGTTATTCGAGAATATCTGGAATTGCGGACGGATCAGATCCCTGGTGATGAACTAAAAATTACCTCAGCGGGTCGATGTCATGAGTGATGATTAACGCCACAATTCAAAAGAAAACATCAAAAATTGATGTATTGTGCGTTGCTTCTCTGGTGATGGCAATAGCGTAGCGTGGCGTAGCTATAGCAACACACACCAGAAGTATCATCAACAGAAGTAAAATCATGGGTATGTCCACCAATCATTTGCTCGAAATTAAAAAACTTGGTCAAAGTCTCTGGATGGATAATTTGAACCGTAAAATTATGAAATCAGGTGAACTGCAAGACTTGGTAGAAAATCAGGGTATCTGTGGGATTACTTCCAATCCAGCCATATTTGAAAAAGCGATGGCTGGGCCAAGCTACGCTATCGCCAACAATACCATGTATGATGCGGACATTGAAGCTGGCATTCGGAAGGGATTACCCCCAAGAAAAATTTACGAATCCCTAATTTTTGCAGATATTTGCAACGCATATGATCTGCTGCACCCAGTATATGAAGCATCCAATAAACTCGACGGTTATGTGAGCATAGAAGTAACACCCACCATTGCCCATGATCCCCAAGCCTCAATAGCAGAAGCTCGTCGCTACTGTCAAGAAATTGGGGGGGAAATGTCATGGTAAAAATACCTGGGACACAGGCCGGTTTAGCAGCAGTAGAACAGGCCATATCCGAAGGTATCAACATCAACATCAGCCTAGTGTTTGCCGTAGACAGTTACATCAAAACAGCAAAGGCTTATATGCGGGGCTTAGAAAAACGGGCGGGAAAAGGTGATAGCGATAGCGTGGCGTTAGCCATAGACCTGAGTAAAATTGCTTCCCTAGCTAGCTTCCTTCTCAGTCGCATTGATACTAAAATTCATGCCAAAATAAAAAGTGGCATTACTGATATCACCCAAAAAGCCAAACTGCAAGCAGTCAAAGGCAAAGTCGCGATCGCTAACGCCAAAATTGCCTACCAGGAATACAAAAAAATTATTCAAAGCCAGAGATGGCAAGCCTTGGCGGACAAAGAAGCGAATGTACAGCGATTACTTTGGGCCAGTACCAGCACCAAAGAGCCAAAATACAGTGATTTCATGTATGTTAACCAATTGATTGGGCCCCAGACCGTTAACACCTTACCACCCGAGACAATTGCAGCTTGCGCAGACCATTGCGATGTAGCATTGCGCTGAGAAAGCGGCGTTGCAGAAGCCTATCAACTCATGGAAAGCCTAAAAGACCCAGACATTAACATTGATCTGAATGTAGTCATCGAGGAACTCCTAGTTGAGGGTATTGATAAGTTCGTCAAACCTTATGAGTCCTTGATGAACTCTTTAGAAAACAAAGTCAAGTTATTGTCACCAGTATAGACCTTCAAGGCACAAGTTTATTTGTAGATGCAATAGCCAAGCGTGGCGTAGTCAGATATCCAGCGTCTCATCAACACACCACTTAACACCCACTGAAAACTTCTATGGTTAGTTTGCTAGAAAATCCCTTGCGCGTTGGCCTGCAACAACAAGGGATGCCCGAGCCTCAAATTATTATCATCTTTGGCGCATCTGGTGACCTTACCTGGCGTAAATTAGTCCCTGCCCTTTACAAATTGCGCCGAGAAGGACGCATACCTCCAGAAACCACCATTGTCGGCGTTGCCCGTCGAGAGTGGAGCCACGAGTACTTCCGTGAGCAAATGCAAAAAGGCATGGAAGAAGCTCATGCTAAAGTACCTTTAGGTGAATTATGGCAAGACTTCTCCCAAGGTCTGTTCTACTGTCCAGGGGACATAGACAATCCTGAAAGCTACCAAAAGCTCAACACCCTTTTAAAGGAATTAGACCAGAAACGGGGCACAAGAGGAAACCGAATGTTCTACCTCTCCGTAGCTCCTAACTTCTTCCCCGAAGCCATTAGGCAACTAGGAAGCGCCGGAATGCTAGACGACCCCTACAAACATCGTCTGGTGATAGAAAAACCCTTTGGTCGCGACCTAGCATCAGCCCAGAGTCTGAACCAAATAGTGCAAAAATATTGCCAAGAAAATCAAGTTTACCGCATT
The DNA here is from genome assembly GCF_028331025.1 of Anabaenopsis arnoldii. Taxonomy (NCBI): domain Bacteria; kingdom Bacillati; phylum Cyanobacteriota; class Cyanophyceae; order Nostocales; family Nodulariaceae; genus Anabaenopsis; species Anabaenopsis arnoldii. The sequence goes on from NZ_JAQMUH010000088.1 coordinate 61,580, forward strand.
GACCACTACTTAGGTAAAGAAACAGTTCAAAACCTGCTGGTGTTCCGGTTCGCTAATGCCATATTTGAACCGTTATGGAACCGTCAATTTGTTGACCACGTACAAATTACCGTCGCAGAGACCGTAGGAGTAGAAGACCGAGCCGGCTACTATGAAAAAGCGGGCGCTCTCAGGGATATGTTGCAGAATCACCTGATGCAACTTTACTGTCTCACGGCCATGGAAGCACCTAACTCTATGGATGCCGACAGCATCCGCACAGAGAAAGTAAAAGTACTGCAAGCCACGCGTTTAGCTGATATCCCCAATTTGTCACGGTCAGCAGTACGTGGTCAATATAGTGCTGGGTGGATGAAAGGTCAACCAGTGCCAGGATATCACGAAGAACCGGGAGTAGCCCCCAATTCCACTACACCCACCTATGTAGCTATGAAATTTCAGGTTGATAACTGGCGCTGGCAAGGTGTACCTTTTTACTTACGTACAGGGAAGCGGATGCCAAAAAAAGTAAGTGAAATATCTATTCACTTCCGCGATGTTCCCTCTCGTATGTTTCAATCAGCATCTCAACAAAGAAATGCCAATATCTTAGCCATGCGTATTCAGCCAAACGAAGGAATTTCCTTGCGTTTTGATGTTAAGATGCCAGGGGCTGAATTCCGCACCCGTTCGGTGGATATGGACTTTAGTTATGGTTCTTTTGGTATTGAAGCTACTTCTGACGCTTACGACAGACTGTTTCTTGATTGCATGATGGGCGACCAGACATTATTTACTCGTTCCGACGAAGTAGAAGCGGCTTGGCAAGTAGTAACTCCTGCTCTTTCAGTTTGGGATGCACCAGCAGACCCAGCTACTATTCCCCGGTACGAAGCTGGTACCTGGGAACCTACAGAGGCGGAATTATTAATTAACCAAGATGGTCGTCGCTGGCGCAGACTGTAAAAAAATAACCAACGAATACTGACTAAAGTACTATGATTTCCCAAGCTCCAACAATTTTCTCTCTTCAGGCTCCTAAAGATATTTCTATCAGCGAAATAGAAACGGAGCTTAATCAAATTTGGCAAAGTTACGGCATCACAGGTGAAGACGGTACTCTTCCTGCTGCTACCAGAGCCACAACATTTACTTTGCTAGTTTACGAACCGGAAGAAACTCAATATTTGTTATCAGTTCTAGGATTTTATAAAGGTCCTTTAGATGGCATTCTCGGTCCACAAATGGGAGCAGCCCTCAGGCAAGTTCAAGTGAAGTATGGACTTCCCGAAACGGGCACAGCGACACCGGAAACCGTGGCTATACTAAGGGAAGAATTCGCTAAACGTCAGGGAAATATGGCAACATCTGAAAGTGTTGCTTATAATTTCAGCCCCACAAGCCCCTCTATCGCTGATGAAATTGCTCTACGTAATCCCTGCCGCATTATTGCTCTGTTCCCTATTGCTGGGGAAGATGAAGGGGTTAGAGCTTCAATTTCTGCCTACTGTCCGATTCAAAAGCAGTCTTCTAGCACTCTTATCTGTTGTGAATATATTACTTTGAGTGGAACGGCTGCGGCTTTAGAACGCGTGGGAGGTATGATCCCAGCATTATTAATTGGTGGCTTACCCAAGTTTCTCTGGTGGAAAGCTACACCAGACCCTAATAACAATCTCTTTAAGCGACTGGCAACAGTTTGCAATAATGTGATTGTGGATTCTTGCAATTTTAACAAGCCAGAAGGTGATTTACTTAGCTTGCAAAAGTTGGTAGAAACTGGTGTTCCTTTGGCTGATTTAAATTGGCGACGCCTGTCGGCATGGCAAGAATTGACGGCTCAAGCTTACGACTCACCCCATCGTCGCGCGGCTCTTAAAGAAATTGACCGGGTGACTATAGACTATGAGAAGGGTAATCCTGCTCAAGCATTATTATTTTTAGGTTGGTTGGCTAGTCGCTTGCAATGGTCACCAGTTTGTTATAAAACAGAATCTGGTGATTATGAAATTACTCAAGTTCGTTTTGTTGCTCAAGATCAGCGACAAATAGAAGCGGAATTAGCCGGGGTTCCGGTTGCTGATGTAGGTGATGTTGTGGGTGATTTAATTGCTCTACGTCTAAGCTCCACAAATCCCCAAGCGGACTGTGGTACCGTTATTTGTACAGAAACTGGCGGTTGTATGCGTATGGAAACCCACGGGGGGGCTCAGTCTGCTGGTATGTTTCAACAGGTCGGTTCCCTTTCTGAACAAAAAGCAGAGTCTTTGTTAAGTCAGCAGGTGCAGCGTTGGGGTCGGGAGTTACTTTTTGAGGAAAGTTTGGCTGTTGTAGCCGAGATTCTGCTTTTAAACAGTTGAAAAGTATTCTCTAGCAGATGCAAGTTTCTTTAGTAGAGAAGTTCCGACGGAACGTCTCTACAGGGTAGCGTAGCACCACCCGATTGCTATGGCTATCCTTTTTCTTATGTCATAATTACTATGGTGCAGTTAATATTTTTGATGATTGCCAGTCTATGGCTTTAGTTGTCGCAGGAGAACGGAGTGGAGTGGGTAAGACAACGGTTACCCTGGCTCTTTTGGCATCTTTACGCCGTCGTGGTGTATCTATACAGTCTTTTAAGGTTGGTCCAGATTACATTGACCCTATGTTTCACGCTTATGTTACTGGTCGTCCTTGTCGCAACTTAGACCCGGTACTAACTTCTGAGGCTTACCTTAAAAGGTGTTTTGTTGATCACAGTCAGGAGTGTCAATATTCCCTGGTGGAAGGGGTGATGGGTCTATTTGATGGAGTCAAGGGGGTAAGAGGGGGGGAAAAACCTTCCTTGAGTACAGATTTTGCTAGTACGGCACATATTACCAGACTGCTAGATTTACCTATACTGTTAGTAATTGATTGTAGCCGTTTATCCGGCTCTGTGGCTGCGATCGCTCACGGTTATTGTTCTTTTGATCCAAGAATAAAAATTGCTGGGGTGGTCTTAAATCGCGTCGGGAGCGATCGCCATTTATCTCTACTTAAAGACTCTCTAGCAGTATTACAATTACCTATAGTGGGCGTACTGCGTCGTCAGGATAATATCACTATACCCGATCGTCATTTAGGTTTAGTGCCTACAGCAGAACTTCCGAAATTGGAAGCTGTTGTTAATGTTCTGGCTGATTTAGGCGATACCTGTTTTGACTGGCAATATTTATTACCATTGTTGGAGAATCCCAAGGGGGACACAGACGGGTACAGACCTTCCGACCGAACGTCTCTAGACTTTAAGGGAGAAGGGGGAGGAGAATTATTCCCACATTCCTACGGTTATCCTCTCAAAATTGCAGTAGCGCGCGATCGCGCTTTTAATTTCTACTATCAAGATAATCTCGATTTACTGCAAAATCTAGGTGCCGAAGTCGTTTTCTGGAGTCCTTTAACAGATACCCAACTACCTCCTGATATACAAGGAATGTATTTTGGCGGGGGTTTCCCGGAGGTTTTCGCTGAGGGTTTAGCAGCTAACATTTCTGTGCGTAATGCGGTTAAAACAGCAATTTTAGCAGGAGTACCCACCATAGCCGAGTGTGGGGGATTAATGTATTTATGTAAAGAAATTATCGACTTTGAGGGTAAACCTTGGCAGATGGCGGGGGTCTTACCCACATCTGCTATTATGGGCAAAAATTTAACTTTAGGGTATCGTCGAGCGGTAGCTTCACAAGATAACCTATTAGTATCAGCAGGTACAAGCATTTACGGTCATGAATTCCATCGTTCTGAGTTAAACCCTAAACCTGAGCAAAGTTTATTTAAAATTTATCCCTACGATGGTGATGGCTTGGAAGTAGAACACAACAGTCAACATCTGGGAACTGATGGTAAGACCCACAGCTTGTCTGGGCTACATCTGAGAAATCTGCACGCATCTTATATTCATGTACACTGGGGACAAAATCGGGAAATCCCCCGCAGGTTTCTGCAACGCTGTCTAGAGATATCAGAAAAGAAAAAGTAGTACAGACAGAGGACGACGTATTTATATATCCAAATTTATTTAGAGATTTTAACCACTCTAGAATTTGAGAACATTTTTATGCCGACGACTGGAACTAGTATATCAGCACCCCAAAACTATCACAGCCAATGGACAACAGAAGTTATTCAAGTTCTCAATAGCGACCCAGAAAGGGGATTATCTTCTACGGAAGTTGACAAACGACAATCTGAGTTTGGTAAGAATGAACTTAAGGGTAAACCGGGAAAGCCTGCTTGGTTGAGATTTGTCTTGCAGTTCAATCAAGCCCTTCTCTACATTTTACTTATTGCCGGGTTAATTAAGGCTCTTTTACTTCAGTGGACAAACGCCGGGGTAATTTGGGGTGTGACTCTAATTAACGCTATCATTGGCTTTGTCCAAGAGTCAAAAGCCGAAGGTGCGATCGCCGCCTTAGCCCAAGCTGTTACCACCGAAGCGACGGTGATTCGTAACGGACAAAAATCCCGAATCCCCTCCCAAGAATTAGTTCCCGGTGATATTGTCTTACTTACTTCTGGGGATAAAGTCCCAGCAGATTTACGGTTATTCAACGTTCGTAATTTACAGGTAGATGAGTCCGCTTTAACGGGGGAGTCAGTACCGGTAGAAAAGTCTACTGCTGACCTCAGACCCGATACTCCCCTAGCAGAAAGGGTGAATATGGCTTATGCAGGTAGCTTTGTCACCTTTGGTCAAGGTAGCGGTATTGTTGTGGCCATTGCCAACGCTACGGAAATGGGGCGTATTTCCCAGTCCCTAGAACAAACCACCAGTCTCAGCACCCCCCTCACCCGTAAATTTGACAAATTTAGTCATCAACTCCTCTATATAATCCTTGGACTAGCAGCTATGACGTTTGCTGTGGGCTTAGGAAAAGGACAAACCTGGCCTGCTATGTTTGAGGCATCGGTGGCCTTGGCGGTGAGTGCAATTCCCGAAGGTTTACCCGCAGTGGTGACGGTGACCATGGCTATTGGAGTTAACCGCATGGCAAAACGTCACGCCATCATCCGTAAACTACCGGCGGTGGAAACTCTAGGGGGGGCTACTGTTATTTGTTCGGATAAAACTGGTACTCTCACAGAAAATCAAATGACGGTTCAGGGAATTTACGCCGGCGGGCAGCATTTCCAAGTCACAGGTACGGGTTATAATCCTCAAGGGGAGATTCTGTTTGAGCAGCAACCAGTAGATTTACAAACCGGATACTTCCCCGCCCTTGCAGATTGTTTAATGGCTGGGTTACTTTGCACAGACTCTCATTTAGCAAAAAATAGTAATGGTAATTGGTCTGTGGTAGGTGATCCTACTGAATGCGCTATAATTATAGTGGCAAATAAGGCGGGGTGGAGTCAGTCGGAAATGACAAAATTAACTCCGCGCATTGATGGTATTCCCTTTGAGTCTGAGTTTCAATACATGGCTACTCTCCATGATAACCGAGACTCGGAGTCGAGAATTATTTACGTCAAGGGTTCCGTTGAAGCTATTACCAGTCGTTGTGAGCAAATGCTCAATGCTGAGGGAGAACTCGAACCAATGGCGGATCTTGAGTTAATAGAGCAGCGCGTGGTAACGATTTTAGCTAAACAGGGAATGCGGGTTTTAGCTTTTGGTAAAAAAATCGTCAGCCATGGGCAGAACTCTGTAGACCATGAAGATATTGCTTCTGGTTTGATTTTCTTAGGTTTACAGGGGATGATTGACCCACCCCGTCCAGAGGTGATCGCCGCAGTGCGTGCCTGTAAAACCGCAGGGATTCAAGTTAAGATGATTACAGGCGACCATATTACCACAGCCAAAGCCATAGCCCAACAAATTGGTTTAGAAAAAGACGGTCAGGTACAAGCCTTTGACGGTAAGCAAATCGCCCAAATGGACAACAGCCAACTCGCCCATGCTGTGGAGCATGGTGTGGTCTTTGCTAGGGTAGCTCCAGAGCAGAAATTGCGCTTAGTGGAAGCTTTGCAATCCCAAGGGGAAATTGTGGCCATGACCGGCGATGGAGTCAACGACGCTCCCGCTCTCAGACAAGCAGATATTGGTATCGCCATGGGGGGCGCAGGTACAGATGTAGCCCGGGAAGCCTCTGATATGCTGCTTACCGATGACAATTTTGCCTCTATTGAGGCTGCGGTGGAGGAAGGACGCACAGTATATCAGAATTTACAAAAGGCGATCGCCTTTATCTTACCGGTGAATGGGGGCGAATCCATGACTATTCTCATTAGCGCCCTCTTCGCCAGAGACCTACCCATTCTCTCCCTCCAAGTGCTGTGGTTAAACATGGTTAACTCTGTAGCCATGACCGTACCTTTAGCATTTGAACCCAAATCAGACCGGGTAATGAAACGTCCACCCCGCAACCCCAAGGAGCAGTTACTTTCTCGTACACTGTTCCAGCGCATAGCAGCAGTTTCTATCTTTAACTGGATTCTCATCTTTGGGATGTTTGAATGGGTGCGTCAAACCATAGGGGATATTAACATAGCTCGAACCATGGCAATTCAAGCTCTAGTCGCGGGACGAATTGTTTATTTATTGAGTATTAGTCAGTTAGCGAATGTAGCGGCGCGAAAAATCCAAGGTCAAGCAGTCAGTATCAACGATGGTCGCGCCATGTCTGTGGGTATACTCGGCACAGTATTATTACAAATCATATTTAGTCAATGGGATGTTATGAATCTTTTATTTAAAACCGCACCCCTGAATTTACAACAGTGGTTAATTTGCTTACTTCCGGCTATACCTATGATTCCCCTGGCTTGGTTTGTTAATCGCATAGACCCCACTAATTAAGGCCAATGGCTAACGCCACGCTATATGTGTCCGTTCTGTTCTACTATGTTCTTTGGTCTGACCAATATATTTGGTGTATTCCTTTACCTTTAAGTTGACCCACCAATTGCGGCACAGGAGTAAGCGATAGCGAAGCGCTGCTGCAAGCAGATCGCTATCAATAAAACTAGAGAAATAAATCTTTCACCAATTACATTAGTATCCAGGGTAAGAGCATCTGAATCACTGCATCGGTTACCACCATCACCACACCACTACCTCACCGAGATTCAGGTAAAATAGACCTAAGAGGGTGAAAGTTGTGCACTCTCGCTTACCTGAGTTGATTTATGTTACGGAATTGGTGGTTTAGATTACTAACAATATCCCTAGGAGTCTGGCTATTCCTGGATTTGCTTGCGCACCTAGGAGCAGAAATACTCTGGTTTGAAAATATCGGTTATTTACAAGTATTTCTTCTACGGATAGTCACCATGGGGGGACTGTGGATATTTGTAGCAGGTATCAGCGCCGCCTTTTGTTTGGGTAATCTTCACTTAGCTTACCGCCACCAGCATCCCCCAAATCATCCCTCCCCCATGGTGGCTGTAAAAGTGCAACAAGTCCCCAGAAGTAAAGAAATTAAACTAGTCTGGTTACTACCCATAGCATTAGTATTAAGTTTTCTAGTTGGCTTAATGGTGATTTACTATAGCCAAATAGCTGCTACCCATTGGCATCCGGGAATTATCCGCGATATTCCGGTAAATCCTCAGTTATTTCGACCGGGGCGCATTTGGGAGTTAATAGGTAACTTTATTTCCACCCCTTGGTATTTCGGTTTAATTTTGGCAATAGTCATCGCCATTGTAGTATATCCTCATTTTCTATTGCGGGCGATCGCAATTCTTCTGAGCCTTCTATTTGCTCAAATCATATCCCACAACTGGGCTAGGATACTGCAATATTTCGCCCCCACATCCTTCAACGCCTCCGAGCCATTATTTGATCAAGATATCAGCATATATATATTTTCCCTCCCCTTTTGGGAGCTTCTAGAACTATGGTTAATGGGATTATTCTTGTATACCCTCATCGCTGTAGCCCTAACTTACCTCTTGGGTGCCGGTAGCCTTAGTCAAGGCGTTTTCCTGGGGTTTTCTTCCCAGCAACAGCGTCATTTATACGGTAACGGTGGACTATTCATGCTCCTAGTAGCCCTGAGTTATATGCTCAGTCGTTACGAGCTAGTTTATTCCCCACGTGGCGTTACCTACGGTGCAAGTTATACCGATGTTACAGCCGTTCTCCCGTCCTATACCATCCTCTGCTTTGCTTCCCTAGCCCTAGCCTTTTACCTGCTATGGCGGACAGTAAGCTGGAAACCCCAATCCCGCTACCGGCCATTTATATTTTACAGCTTAGGAGTTTATCTAATAGGAATGGTCGCCGCCGATATTTTCCTCCCCACCCTAGTGCAATATTTAATCGTACAGCCCAACGAACTCCAACGGGAACAACCCTACATCCAGCGTACCATCGCCCTAACCCGCCAAGCATTTGACTTAGAAAACATTGACGTGCAAACCTTTAACCCCACAGGAGACCTAACAGAAGCCGATATCCAAAGAAATGACTTAACAATTCGTAACATTCGCCTGTGGGACCAGCAACCACTGGTAGAAACTAACCGCCAACTGCAACAGATTCGCCTTTACTACCGCTTCTCCGATGCGGACATCGACCGCTACACCCTGCTTAAGGAAGTACCCGCGGAAATACCCACAGCAACGGGGGTATTTCCCAACCCAGTAGACGAAGAGACCACAGAACGGCGACAAGTACTAATAGCCGCCAGGGAATTAGACTACACCGCCGTACCCCAGCAAGCTCAAACCTGGGTAAACCGCCATTTAATCTATACCCATGGTTTCGGGTTCACTATGAGTCCAGTAAATACCGTCGCACCTGGTGGACTACCAGAATATTTTGTCAAAGACATCGCCGGTAATAACGACACCGCCCTTACTACCTCCAGTGAAGCCATTCGCGAGAGCATCCCCATAGGAAAACCCCGGATTTACTTCGGTGAAATCACTGATACTTACGTCATGACTGGAACAAAAGTTAAAGAATTAGACTTTCCCAGTGGTAGCGATAATATATACAACATTTATGATGGTGTGGGCGGAATTCGTGTTGGTAGAGGGTGGAGAAGATTACTATTTGCCATGTATTTAAAAGATTGGCAAATGCTATTTACAGAAGACTTTTTACCAGATACTCAAGTGTTATTCCGGCGGAATATTAAAGAACGTATTCAAGCGATCGCCCCCTTCCTCCAATTTGACAGCGACCCTTATTTAGTTGCTGCTGATGCTGGTGACAAAGACTTTGAGAAAAACGGCAGCTACCTTTACTGGGTAGTTGATGCTTACACTACAAGCGATCGCTATCCCTATTCAGACACAACCAGCCTCAACATAGCCGACCATCAAGAGAAAATCAACTACATCCGCAACTCAGTTAAAGTAGTCATTGACGCTTACCACGGCACAGTTAACTTTTACATAGCCGACCCCGGAGACCCCATCATAGCCACATGGGGGAAAATATTTCCCGATACCTTCAAACCCCTCTTGGACTTACCACTGAACCTGCGGAAACATATTCGTTACCCCGTGGACTTGTTCAAAATTCAGTCCGAGCGATTAATAACCTACCACATGACCGACCCCCAGGTGTTTTATAACCGGGAAGACCAGTGGCAAATACCCACAGAAATCTACGGGGACGAAGCCCGTCCAGTTAAACCATACTACCTCATCACCAGCCTCCCCACAGTCCCCCTTTCTGACAGCAATTCCTCTCATAGGGAAGAATTTATCCTCCTCCTACCCTACACCCCCAGACAACGCTCTAATTTAATCGCCTGGTTAGCAGCTCGGTCAGACGGTGAAAACTACGGTAAATTATTACTCTATGTATTCCCCAAAGAACGCCTAGTTTTTGGACCAGAGCAAATAGAAGCCAGAATTAACCAAGACCCCATCATCTCTCAACAAATTTCCCTCTGGAATCGTCAAGGTTCCAGAGCAGTTCAAGGTAACCTCTTAATTATCCCCATTGAACAATCCTTATTGTACGTCGAGCCAATTTATTTAGAAGCCACTCAAAATAGACTCCCCACCCTAGTACGGGTAATCGTGGCTTTTGAAAATAGAATTGTGATGGCTCCTACACTCGAACAAGCATTACAGGGAATCTTTCAGCCAGAGGTAACACCAACCCCCACAATTATTCGTCCTTTGGAGGAACCAACCCCATCACAGTAAATTGAAAAAATTTAAAGTTTAAAAAATTTAAAGGAATTGCCAAACTATGGGGAGTTGCATAGGTTGCACGTGATAGCGTAGCTTGGCATAAGCCATAGTTGAAAATAAATAGGCAAAGTACAAGGGGAAACTAACGTGAGTGATGGATTTGATTACGATTTAGTGATTATCGGCGCGGGTGTGGGTGGACATGGCGCAGCCCTACACGCTGTTAGCTGTGGTCTGAAAACAGCGATTATTGAAGCTGGGGACATGGGGGGAACCTGTGTGAATCGTGGCTGTATCCCTTCCAAGGCTTTGTTAGCTGCGTCTGGACGTGTGCGGGAGTTACGTAATGCCCATCATCTCAAATCCCTGGGAATTCAAGTTGATCATGTGGCATTTGACCGTCAAGCGATCGCAGACCATGCTAGCAGTCTTGTATCAAAAATTCAAGGCGACCTCACCAACAGCCTCAAACGTCTAGGAGTAGATATTATCAGAGGTTGGGGAAAAATTGCCGGCACTCAAAAAGTAACTATCACTAGCGATAGTACACAAAAAACAGTGACAGCTAAAGATATCATTCTTTCCCCTGGCTCTGTCCCCTTCGTACCCCCAGGCATAGAAGTAGATGCTAAAACCGTTTTTACCAGCGATCAAGGTGTAAAATTAGAATCTCTACCGGAATGGATCGCAATTATTGGTAGTGGTTACATCGGCTTAGAATTTTCTGATGTTTACTCGGCTTTGGGCTGTGAAATCACCATGATTGAAGCCCTAGACCAACTCATGCCAGGATTTGACCGGGATATTGCTAAACTAGTAGAACGAGTCTTAATTACACCCCGGGATATAGAAACCAAAGTGGGAATATACGCCAAAAGAATCATCCCCGGTTCCCCCGTGGTAATTGAATTAGCAGACTTTAAAACTAAAGAAGATATTGATGTTATTGAAGTCGATGCTTGTTTAGTAGCCACAGGGCGTATTCCCGCCACCAATAACTTAGGACTAGACACTTTAGGCATAGAACTAGACCGGCGGAATTATATCCCCGTAGATGACCATATGGCTGTGCTCTCTGGCGGGGAAGTAGTCCCCCATGTCTGGGCCATTGGTGACGCCACTGGGAAAATGATGTTGGCCCACACCGCCTCGGCTCAAGGTGTCGTCGCGGTGGAAAATATCATCGGTCGTCCCCGCACTGTGGACTATCGCAGCATCCCAGCGGCCGCATTTACTCACCCAGAGGTCAGCTATGTAGGCTTAACAGAAGTAGCCGCCCAGGAATTGGCGCAAGCTGAAGGCTTTGAGGTGGCTACTACTAAAAGTTACTTCAAAGGTAATTCCAAAGCTCTGGCAGAAAAAGAAGCCGATGGTATGGCTAAAGTAGTGTATCGCCAAGATACTGGTGAGGTTTTAGGAGTGCATATCTTTGGCATGCACGCCTCGGACTTAATTCATGAAGCCTCAGCCGCGATCGCTAACCGTCAAGCTGTCCAAGACCTGGCTCACTTAGTACACGCCCATCCTACACTTTCGGAAGTGCTAGATGAAGCTTATAAACGCGCCGTGGTTTAAGGACTAGGGCGGGAAGGTCTTATGAGTCGTGATGGCTACGCTACGCCATCAGTGGCTAAAGGGTGCCTGTTAACACTGAAATATTTTTCGCCCGTCATTGTCTCTTGAGGGCCGGGAGTGTCAAACTCAGGAAAGAAGAACTCAAAACTTAAATTATGCAAATTCGTCGCCGTTCTACCAACACTACCATTAATGTCTCTTTTTTACGTTATCAGTCTGCTTTGCCAGATATAGAACCAAACAACATTTTGGAGGAAATTGTCTGGCATAAGGAAGTTGAAATTGACCAAATGCGGGAAAGGCGACCTTTAACAGAATTGCAAAAGCAGGCACTCTCGGCACCACCCACCCGTGATTTTATCGCCGCTTTAAGACAAGGAAGCACCAAGCCGGCTTTAATTGCTGAAGTCAAGAAAGCTTCCCCTAGCAAGGGTGTCTTACGAGCGGATTTTGACCCGGTAGCCATTGCTTCGGCCTATGAACAAGCCGGAGCTAGTTGTCTTTCTGTTTTGACAGATAGGAAGTTTTTTCAAGGCAGTTTTGAGAATTTAGCCCAAGTGCGTGCTAGGGTGAAATTACCACTTTTATGTAAGGATTTTATTATCTATCCTTACCAAATGTATTTGGCTCGTATTCAGGGTGCAGATGCAATTTTGCTAATTGCGGCTATTCTCAGTGATCAAGATTTACAATACTTCCTGAAAATTGCTAAAGCATTGAAGATGACAGCCTTGATTGAGGTTCATAGTTTGGCAGAACTTGATCGCGTGTTAGCTTTAGCTAAACGTTGGACAGCGGACCGCTCAACTTGTGAGTTTTTGGTGGGGATCAATAATCGCAATTTAGAAGATTTTTCCGTTGATCTTCAAACTACCTGTCAATTATTGGCAGCACGAGTTAGTCAATTACAGGAACTTAATCTCCTAGTTGTGAGCGAGTCAGGGCTACATACTCCTGAAGATTTACATATAGTACACCAGGCAGGAGCAGCAGCCGTACTCATTGGAGAGTCGTTAGTTAAACAACCCGACCCTGGTTTAGCGATCGCTAAACTGTTTGCTAACCACCGCCAACCGCTGTAGCGGGAGATTCGGTGCTTATTTATGTCCATGCAGGCAGAACCTAGGGTAGGGTACACAGATAAATCCGTAGTTGAACAGATGATAAAATGCTATAACTTGAAAGAAGAATTTTAGATTATTTTTAACTAATATACATAGGTTGTTGCAAAAGTCAAGTAAACCATCATTCTTTAGCTCTAATGATCTTTAAATCTGTGGATTTGAAGACTATGGCAAGTATTGTTTATGTATATGCAGATAAAACCTAAAATTCCCCCCAAAAATTTAAGTATCCTCCCCAAGTTTTGAACTTTTATTCTTTTTTAGGACGAACAAATGGACAATAAGCTAATGCTCATGATTCCTGGCCCCACACCAGTACCAGAAGCTGCTTTATTGGCATTAGCCAAGCACCCAATTGGACACCGCACCAATGAGTTTAGTAACATCATGGCGGAGGTGATAGAAAACCTCAAATGGTTACACCAAACTCAAAATGATGTACTAATGCTCAATGTTAGCGGTACGGGTGCGGTGGAAGCGGGAATCATTAATTTTCTGTCTCCAGGCGATCGCGTTTTGGTCGGTTCCAATGGGAAGTTTGGAGAACGCTGGGTAGAAATCGCTGCAGCATACGGTTTGAATGTTGAAGCTATTACTACCGAATGGGGGAAACCTTTAGATACATCAGTGTTTGCAGAAAAACTGCAAGGGGATACCAACAAGGAAATTAAAGCCGTCATTATTACCCACAGCGAAACCTCAACCGGTGTGTTGAATGACTTAGAAACTATCAACCGGCTAGTAAAGGAACATGGCGAAGCTTTAATTATCGTGGATGCAGTTACTAGCTTGGGCGCATTCAATTTACCCATAGATACCTGGGGTTTAGATGTAGTGGCTTCCGGTTCCCAGAAAGGTTATATGATTCCCCCAGGATTAGGATTTGTTGCTGTTAGCCCCAAGGCTTGGGAAGCTTACAAAACTGCAAAATTACCGAAATATTATCTTGATTTAGGTAAATATCGCAAATCTGCCGCCAAAAATACCACTCCCTTTACTCCACCGGTGAACTTGATTGTGGCTTTACACACCACATTACAAATGATGAAGGATGAAGGCTTGGAGTCAATATTTACTCGGCACCAAAGACTCAAAAATGCCACCCGCGCCGCGGTGCGTGGTTTGAATTTACCTTTATTTGGTGCAGATGATTATGCCAGTCCAGCAATTACCGCTGTTGCCCCACAGGGTATTGAAGCTGATAAAATTCGCTCATTGATGAAGAAGCGTTTTGATATTGCTTTGGCCGGTGGACAAGACCATCTGAAAAACAAAATTTTCCGCATTGGTCACTTGGGTTTTGTTAGCGATCGCGATATTCTCACCTGTATAGCCGCCTTAGAAGTGACTCTTACTGAACTCGGCTACGAAGACTTTATCCCTGGTGCTGGTGTAGCAGCAGCGGCTAAAGTATTTAGTTAGTCTCCATCCCCAGTCTATCTGGGGAACGTAAACCCTTGGCGAAGCGTCTCCAAGAGAAAGGAGAACTGTTAGCCACACCAATGATGAGTATTTTGGTTCTACTCCCATTGAAATTATAAAGAGCGAGTTAAACAGTCAACTCGCTCTTTGCATCCTTCTGGAAATAAGTAAAAATGGTAACAGTCAATTCTGCTATCTATCGGACTCGGTACAACACAGAATCCACGTGACATCCTCAATTCTCCGGTATGAAAGGCATACTTATACACATTAGAACCATGATTGCAATCAAAAACTTCGCCAATCCAACTTATGTCATAGAAACGCCATAGGTTGAGGTAGCCTGTATTTTAGACTTAGACAATGCAAAACTCAAATTCCTGCTCTTATGCTGTTTCCAGCCAATCATAAATTTGTTCTAACTGTTCTAACGTAATTAATCCATACTGCCAAAGAATCATTGGTAAAGGACCGGGATCTTGTTCCCGATGTCGCAGGGCGACTGCAAGAGAAGCCGAGGAAATTGACAAATCTTCCTCTAGAAAATGAATCAGTCGTGAATAGGTTGATGGTGACATTTGTAACTCACCCCCTTTAGTTGAATTTATTGTCATATAACCATGTCCCATTTCTCAGTAACCTGCAGCTAATGTTTCATTCGTAACTGGTGATGACCGGAATGACTTACGCCACGCTACGTTCTCAGAAATTCCAACACAATTGGCTAAAACTCTTCAAACTGAAAGATTTCACCGGTTAAACTCGAAGATTCCCAATTCAAAGCACCACTGATATTGTTGACTATTATGTTTGATTTCATCACACATTTAGTCACAAATATTCCATAGCTAATACTCTCTTATGAGAGTCCATTTACACTTACGCCAAAAGGAATATTTTTGGCATCCATAGTAGAGAAATGTGATTATAGCTTGAAACTGCAAATTTCACTATGATGTAAACAAGGTAAATAGTATCCATAATAAAGTTCTATTCTATACTTAGCAAATCTTGGAAACAAAGATATTAACTTAGGATTCGCCCCATCTGACAGGGGGAAATTTATTTCCCCAGATTTCCCGTATCGAAAAACTCAATTTTGATCACATCACCATCCCGCAAATTTAATTCCGCAGATCGTCCAGATCGCAATTCAATGACCATATCAACGGGCACATTAGGACCATAAGTAGGGCAAGGTTCCCTAGGACACGGAGGCGCAGAAGCCTGAATATATCGCACCACCCCATTTTGCAAAAACACCATATCCAGAGGAACAGGGACATTTTTCATCCAAAATCTGACAGGTCGTGCAGAAGGGAACTGAAATAACATCCCCTGATCATCTGGTAAAGGTGGACGATACATTAAGCCCTTCGCCTGCTGTTCCGGTGTCCGTGCCACTTCCAATTGGACTCTAGTACCATTAGACAGAACTGCTTGTGCTGAAATTGGTAGCATTTGACCACTGGGAGCTTTTGTTTGGCTACTGGCTGTGGATGTGGTAGATTTTGCTGTATTTCCAACAGAACAGCCCATTAGTAAAACATTCAGGAGCATCGGGACTACAATTAGCCAACGCATCATAATATTTTCTGATTTGGTAATTTAAATTGCGATTGCACAGCACTTATGCTAAAAACTACGGTGTGAGGATAGATAAAATTAATACTTCCAGTTTAAAAAGCAGCCGCTTAAGTCATATACTGCTTTGGCCTGGGAAAAAGGTCAACACCATCAGATTTGTGTTTTTACCTCATAGTAAATCAAATGATGATCATTGTGATTCCTAGGGAAATTGGCGCTAAATATATGAATTGTAGCTCCCAACTTGTGAGTTGAGAAGGAACTTTTTAAAAGAGGTATGAAAAATATAGCACATAAGAATATTCTCTCCCAGGTGAAAAAAAACTTGTAGCAGAAATAAACAAAGTACAAATCAATCCTGGGGCATACCTGGTGGTTGTGGAACATGACAAAGGGTAATTGCAAGGCACACAAGTCAAGAGCGTCAATAGACTGTAAATCAATTGAATTTTATTTATTGAGGGGGAAAATATTAAATTATGTCCTATATCTCCACCACACCGGCAAACCTGAACCTCTACATCCAAGGTGAGGGGTTCCCTATTCTGTGTTTACACGGTCATCCTGGATCTGGTCGTAATCTTTCTGTTTTTACCAATCATTTATCCAAACGCTACCAAACTTTCGCCCCTGATTTACGCGGCTACGGTAAAAGTCGCTGTAATGGCAATTTTGAGATGTTAGACCATTTGACAGACTTAGAGGCGCTTCTAGACCGCTTTCAAATTGAAAAATGTCTGATATTGGGATGGTCACTGGGTGGAATTTTGGCAATGGAAATGGCATTGCGACTACCACAACGCTTTACTGGTATGATTTTGGTGGCCACCGCAGCCAGACCCCGTGGCAATCATCCCCCCATTACTTGGCAGGATAATCTATATACTGCCATTGCCGGAATTTTGAACTATATTCAACCAAGTTGGCAATGGAATATAGATACTTTTGCCAAGCGATCGCTTTTTCGCTATTTGATTCAACAACATACCTCCACAGCTTATAATTATATTGCCACCGAAGCAGTACAGTCCTATTTACAAACCTCTTCTTTCGCAACTCGCGCCCTCTACACTGCTCTGAAATCTGGTTACAATCGACTCTCTGATTTACAAAAAATTCACTGTCCTGGTTTGGTACTGGCTGGGGAACAAGACTGTCATATTACCCCTGAGTCTAGTTTAGAAACGGCACAACATTTGAAAAGTAGCCAGTGGCGTTGTTACCCAAATACAGCACATTTATTTCCTTGGGAAGTTCCCCAACAGGTATTAGGTGATATTGATATTTGGTTGGAAGCACATCCCCAAGTTGTGAAAATGCCAAGATGAATTAACCACAGATAAGCAGGTTCATGATTCTGATATTAGTTGCAAAATCAGTTGTAGGGGAATTTCTACGTAATCTGGACGATGGTTGAGTTCATGGTGGAGTTCCTCTATTGCTTTTTCTAATAGATAGGCAAATAGCAGTAATTGTAGTTCCGCAGGGGTTTTTGGTAAAAAGTTGTTTTCCCCAGCAGTTGCTAAATAAGAATTGCAGAAGGTAGCACTCACCCAGGTATACCAAAATTTTGCCCATTGTTTCATAAGTGGCAGATTGTCAGGGCGAACCATACCAGTTTCTATTTCACGGCGCAAAGCTTCAGTCACAGCATAATTGAAGGATACCAGCATCCGGGCTACATCTCTTAATGGCGATCGCTTGCGGCGGCGTTCACTCAAACTGCGGGCTGCTTTACCTTCAAAATGGGTGATAATAAAGTCCTTACCAGTGTACAGCAATTGCCCCAGATGATAGTCCCCATGATAACGAGTCCGGAAGGCGATAATTTTTTGATTCACAACTAACTGGAAACGTGCCAAAATCTCTTGTTGGTTATTAAGTACATCTGTTGCCAATTCCTGGGTATGAGATGGCAAATCTTTTGCCCTTTCCCTAAGTAATCGGAAAACTCGCCCTGTGAGGTTACGTGCATCTTGGTAGATGGAACGTTGGTAAAATGATGAAAAGGGTTCTGGCGCAAAGTCGGGATTATCTGTATCTGTAGCTAAGGTCATATGCAATTCAGCCGTGGATTTACCTAATATTTCTACATTTGGAAGGTAAGAATTAATGGTTTTGGTCGCCAGGTCGGGAATATCAGTTCTCTGTAAGTTTAAGAGAGAACCTGATGGTATGGGAACTTCTGTAATACTCGCCTGTTCTGTAGTCACCACATCAAAATAATGACGTAGGCTGTCTACGGTGTAATCCCAGCCGCTGCGAGTATCTTGAATTAACTCTTGTAATATGCCTATGGTCATCGGTAGGTTGGAAATATCCCCAAATCTCTGATAGCTTGCGTGGCGTACCCATTGGCGACCATACTCTAAAGCCCCTGCTACAGGTACAAAATGTTGTAAGCGTTTTTTCTCCCCCAGAAAACGCCGGATTTCTAAATCCGGGTGCATACCTTCCTCAAATTTCCGGAAGAGTTTCAAACATAGGCGCGAGCCATAAACTATATAAGTATTGGTTTGTTCTTCTTCCTTGAGAACATTTGGTTCATGGTCACCGTTTTGTGAGTATAACTGTGAAAATAAATCAGTGGTCGTGGCAAATAATTCTCCTTTTGTCCCTCTATATAAACGCTGCTCCCCAATAGCATCTAATAATGAACTCAAAAAGTTCTTATCTACTAACGCATCAAACAAAATTCCTACTTCTGAAGTATTAACCAGGGTATTCTCCCTTTGCACTTGCAGACGTGAAATTACAGCTTGGGGGATTTCTCTCAATAGCTGCATTGCTTGCTCACTCTCTGCATAGGCGAAAAATAATAGATAAGTTTCCCTGTGTCTATCAATATAATCTACCTGTAACCAAACCATTTCGGCTAACTGCTGATTGTAGGGTATGGCAATGGTTTCTACAATTTGCACCGATTGCAAAGTTCTGGTTTTACCACCAAACCATTTACAGGTATATAGGTAATCCCGCAGTGTTGATTCTAAAACCCCTTTTAACTCCCGTTGTAAAATCACATTTTGCCACCGTTCATTCACAACTAGGGTAGGTAACTCGGCTTGGGGTTTCGGGGGTTGAGTCAAACTAGGCTTACGTTTGAGGACAAACCAGTAAAATCCATGGGGACTCAGACTGAGAAAATAAGGCGACTCTCCAATGGCGGGAAACTCCGTGTAACCAAAAATTTCCACTGGTACTAGTCCTGTGAAATCTGATAAATCTAATTCTGCCGTTTGGACATAATGAGATAAATTTGCTACTATGAGGATATGTTCTTCTTCGTAGGTGCGGCTAAAAGCAAAAACTTTGCGGTTATTAGGGTGTAATAATTCAAATTTGCCTTTACCTAAAGCCTGAAAACGGTTTCGAGTAGCAATCAAGCGTTTCATCCAATACCACAGAGAATTGAAGTTAGCCCTCTGTGCCTCGACGTTAACCGCTTCATAGTGGTATTCTGAGTCAATAATCACCGGCAAGTACAACCTCTGGGGATTAGTCCGACTAAAACCGGCGTTGCGGTCAGAACTCCACTGCATAGGAGTGCGTACACCATTGCGATCGCCTAAGTAAACATTATCCCCCATGCCAATTTCATCACCATAATAGATTACGGGTGTTCCCGGTAGGGATAACAACAAACTATTAAGTAACTCAATTTGGCGGCGGTCATTACCTAACAGAGGTGCTAGTCGGCGGCGGATACCTAAATTTAATCTCATTACCGGGTCTTGAGCATACACCCGATACATAAAGTCTCGGTCTTCATCTGTGACCATTTCTAAGGTCAATTCGTCGTGATTACGCAAAAACAACGCCCACTGACAATTGTCAGGAATATGTGGAGTTTGTTGGAGAATATCTACAATGGGGAAATTGTCTTCCATCTGTAGGGCGATAAATAGGCGTGGCATTAGGGGAAAATGAAAGTTCATATGGCATTCATCCCCGTCGCCATAATATTTAGCTGCATCCTCTGGCCATTGATTAGCCTCAGCTAGTAGCATCTTGTGAGGATGTTTCGCGTCAATGTGCGATCGCAATTCTTTCAGGAAAGCATGAGTTTCCGGGAGATTTTCGCAGTTAGTCCCTTCCCTTTCATACAAATAAGGTACTGCATCCATACGTAATCCATCAACGCCCATTTCTAACCAAAAATCTAAAACATCAAATACCGCATCTCTTACCAAGGGATGATCATAATTTAGATCCGGCTGATGGGAATAGAAA
Organism: Anabaenopsis arnoldii; assembly: GCF_028331025.1. Taxonomy (NCBI): domain Bacteria; kingdom Bacillati; phylum Cyanobacteriota; class Cyanophyceae; order Nostocales; family Nodulariaceae; genus Anabaenopsis; species Anabaenopsis arnoldii. The sequence goes on from NZ_JAQMUH010000088.1 coordinate 81,625, forward strand.
CGATGCCAATAATAAGCCTTAGCCACCGGATCCCAAGCCCAATTCGAGGTTTCAAAATCCTGGAAAATAATTCGCGCTTCTTGGTATTTTTCTGCCGTATCACTCCACACATAAAAATCTCTTTCTAGACTACCTTTTGGGGCGCTGCGTGCGCGTTGGAACCAAGGATGTTGATCCGATGTATGGTTAATAATTAACTCAATAATCACCCGGATACCCCGCTCATGGGCAGCATTCAATAGGTTTTTAAAGTCTTCTAATGTCCCATAGATGGGGTTAATACTGGTATACTCAGCAATATCATAACCATCATCTTTCAGTGGTGATGGGAAAAAAGGTAGTAACCAAATAGCCGTAATCCCTAAATCTTGCAAGTAATCTAGTTTTTCTATTAGTCCCTGTAGGTCGCCAATACCATCACCATTACTATCAGCAAATGCACGAATAGGTACTTCGTAAATAATCGCTTTCTTAAACCATAAGGGGTCATCTTTGATGATTAAGTCTGCTCTTCTCATTTTATCTATCAACTTTTAGTGATAAAACTCTTATTTATTTTTTTATAAAAAAATTGTTAACTCACTTTTTCCTCTTCCCTCCTATCACAAAATACCTAAAATCATAACTTTATCCATCTCACACAGGTAAGAGCATTAACAAGCTCTTGATTGGAAGAGGACTATTCCAGCTACGTGATATAATCACTGAGTTGTTAATCAAGAGTCTTTCAATATCTATCTTTAGATAGATGACAGTGCATATTTTTTTATTGTTAAGTATATGCTTCTACATTCTGATGCATCATTACTGCCTACTACATAATTACTCGAACCTATGGATCACAACACTCACAAACCAAAACCCAAAAAGAAAAATTCTACTTTTGTTCGTCCATTACCTCAACAACCTAAAAAGTCTCAAAACACTAAATCATCCTTAAAAGATGAATTTGATCTGGAAATTCTCCAAAAAAATCCTTGGGGACAATTTTTATTATTTGTGGAAGATTTCTACAGTAAATACATTCCACCCAGTACAGAGGAGGAGAAAAAACGTGGAAATATATTGCAAACCGCCATTAAAACCTTCAATGAACATCATCAAGAATCTTGGAGACAAATACTCCATAGAATTCCTCCATCTTCCACCAAGCTGATTGATGACTTTTACTATTATCTATCTAACCGTAGAAAACTTACACCACAGGAAGTTTATCAAGAATCTCAAGCAGCTATCCAAGGTTTGATTAATAACGCCGAATATGGATTTATACACACAGATAATAAAGATATTGGCAGAATTAGCCAGCTATGTGATGCCATAAATTACTTTCAAAAACACCGTTCTAAAACCTATTTAGTTCTGTCTCAAATAGAAGCATATGTTCCAGAAGATGCTAAAAAATTCTTTGCAGCTTCTCAGGTCTTTCAAGGCATAATTGCATCTGGTCCTCATGAAATACTCATGGATTTTGGCATGGCCTTGATGAAACATTTTAAAGTTACGCGCACTGCAATTAAAGACCAAACAGCTAAGAATCTTGTTTCAGGTCTCGGAGAGATTGAAAGACAATTAACAACTCAAATTAGTATTTTAGAAGCTGAAAACTTAGAACTGACTCGAGAGTTGGAGCAACTGCGTGAGCAAGGACATCAAGAAATTGTGACCCAAATTGCTCAAGAACTACAAAATGGTTCCCAACCGGCTTTAGATCAAATAGAGAAAATTATCAGTTTAATAGAACCTCAAATTGAAGCGAGTGGAGAAGCTCAAATTTCCTCTGATGATTCTCTGTCCATATTTATTGTCTTGCGTAATTTAATGAAAATATTCCAAAAACTAGGAATAGAAACTTACCCGAAGTCCCTCAAAGATAGTTTCACAATATCTCAACTTGACTTAGCAAAATATGCTTATGTAGGGGGAACGCCTTTTACAAATTACACAGAAATTAAACAAGTACAGTGTATTCAGAAAGGATGGAAGGTTAACGACAACATAATTACACCGGCAAAAGTACAAGAATTAACTGATAATTCCAGCAATAATTAAAAGATTTTTATAAAAACAGGATAAAAAACCATGGCAGAAAATATTGCAATCTTATTAGACCTAGACAACATTAAACCTGAACTTGGGGAAATTGAATCTATTTGTACCAAGTATGGTTCCATAAAAGTACGTCGTGCATTTTCCAACACTCCAGCAGTCCTCTCTGCTTATGGTAGTCAGCTACGTAATCTAGGATATCGCTTTGAATTAACACCCGGATTGACATCTGTTCCCCAAGAAGTTGATAATTTAATTTTCCGCACATCCGAGGAGTTGATTAACAATTCCCAGGAGCAAATTAATATCATTGCCGTTGTTAGCAATGATAATGATTATGCCAAATTATTTTCTTATTTAACCAGTAAACAAGTTAAAACAGTAGCTATTGGTAATAATCAACTGGGAAATAAACTTAGAGAAACAGCCACATATATTGAATTACTCCAAAACATTTTACGCCCCACATATTTAGGTATCGACTTAGGCACTACTAACACAGTCATAGCAAGAGCTAGTCAAACATTAATGCAGGAATGGAAAGCTAACGCCATTAGTATTCCGGTCAAAAATGAGCATGAAGCTGTACAACATACAGAATTAATTCCTTCTGCTGTCAGGTATTCTCAATTAGATACTGCGAAAATAGGTAACCATGTCCGCAGCCAATATTATGCTTTTAGAGATCAAACTATTCTGGCTTGGAAACATGATATTGGTACTCTTCAAGATGGGTTACCTTTTGAATATCAACTTACTATCGGTAATGTTACACCAGAACAAGCCGCCGCAGAAGTTTTAAAGTTTTGTCGTCATCAATTAACCCAAAAACAAATAGATGTGAGAGGTGCAGTCATCACTCACCCAGCGTCCTATGAACCTGATGCTATTGAAGCGACCCGGAAAGCCGCTAAATTAGCAGGTTGGGAAGAAAATAACATTGTTTTGTTACCAGAACCAAAAGCTGCTTTATATGATTTCTTATATAGACTCCGAAATGGAGAGATTTGCGCTGATTTAGATACCAGTCGTCCTTTAAATATTCTTGTCTATGATTTAGGAGGGGGAACTTTAGATACTTCATTGCACAAAGTATACTGGAATAGCGATATAGCCCAGTTTTTTATTGAGGATATTTCTATTGGTTCCCGTACCAGAGTGGGAGGCGATCAAGTTGATGAAAAAATAGTTGATTATTTGTTTACTAACTATAGTAAAATAGGTAAGTTATCTGTACCTGAGCAAAAAAAATTGTGGTATGAACTCAGGATTTATGCTGAACAATTTAAGCAAGTTTGGGGCAGTAGATATTCTGATAGCCTCGATAAGGAAGAGTTTAGAATGCCGTTTGAATACGTGAGTTCTAGCTCTAGTTTTCCGATTTTCTACAGTTTGGGATATCGGCAAATGCAGGAAGCTTTAAAAGAGTTGCTGTGTCCAGATATTAAACCGGAACTAATAGAAAAGTTAGACCCAAAAACCGCTTTTAATCAATCTCCCTTTGTAGACCGTCGTGACACTTTTATCGTACCTGTTCTTGATGTCCTCCTCAAAGCTAAAGAGAAGTTGGGGGAATTACCTAAAATTAATGGCATTCTGCTTAATGGGGGGATGACATATTTCCCTTTAATTCGGGAACGCTTAGAACAGCTTTTACCTGGAATCCTCATTCTATCAGAGGGAGATCCAGACTTGGCGGTGGCTCGTGGTGCTGCACTTTATGCAGCAGGTACTGTGGGTAAATCAGAAGGAATTAACCCCACAAATATTTGGCTAGAAGTGACAGATTATAATACTCAAGAATCAAAATTAGAGTTGTTAGTTGCTCATGGTCAAAAGTATCCTTATCGCACTACCTTGGCGGGATTCCGTTTACCAGCATTTGAAGACGACGGTTTGATTGGTTTTAAAGCTTGGGTGGGTATGGGTTCCCAAATTAATCAAAATACTACTTTACAACGGACTCGCCGTGTTAATACCGATGAAATTCGGGCTGCTGATATTCAACCAGGAGATTATTTAAATCTGGAAGTAGAATATACCTTTGATGAGCGATTATTACTGACACTCGTACATCGCGATCGCCCAGATACTCGTTTCCGCTTAGAAGTTTCCCCCCAAATACCGAGAATTAGCAATGTTGAAAAAACAGTTAATCAAAAAACAGTTAATAACACAGCCACAGATTTAATTCCTAAAATTAGCCGTTCCCGTCCAGGTAAAGAAATTAATCCCGATATTGAGGTAGAATTTTCGGCTTGGGGGAGGGTCGCATTTAGTCTGGCTCAAAATTGGCAAAATGCTAGTGTTCAAACCCAAAGACGAAATCTAGAAAATCAGACTTGTCAGGGTAAAAATCGTTTATCTATTATTCGCAGTTTATTACAGTGGTTGGAAACACAGAGTAATGTTAAACCTGATTTACAACAAAGCAGAAAAATTGTAGCCGTAATGGCTTTGTCTAATATTATGCAAAGTTTACCTGTTGATAGTTCTGATTTCCAAGTCAGAGAACTAGAACAAAGGTATCACAACTGGATTTTACGCCAATTTCAAGCTGGTTTATCCAGATATAACCACATACATGAATTACAAACAGCCATTTCCCTGGCTCCGGGTAAAATGCTATGGTCAGATTTTAGCGAGTTAATTTACCAAGAGTTTACAGTCATCTCACACCTAGCACGTTCCGTTAATTTACTTAACTCATTTGGTTTTTGTGCTGAACCTTCTGTACGTAATATTACGCGCTTGCGCTCGATTATCCAAGGCAATCAACATTTAGCTGTGCGCCAAAAAGCTTTCTGGGCTTTAGCCAGAATCATTAGCCCTGGTCAACCCCAGGAATGGCGAGCCAATCTCAATGATGTGGAAAAAGTAGCATTATTTGTTTTAGAGCAACTTAAACATCAAATTAGTGAGCCTCAAATTGCTTTAGATGCTTTAGGTTGTCTGGGTCAATGTATTGGTTGGCACATAACAGGGAATCTACTTCATGAACGAATTGTCAATGACATTTTATCCCTGACAAAGATTTATCTGCCTTGTCAAGGTAGAATGGTTAATTTCCCGGGTATCTCCCAACAGTTTGACCGCAAGTTAGAGCTAATAGAAAGGGCTTTTCATCTTGATACTGCTACTATTGAAGATATTAAAGACATCAAAACTTGGCTTTTAGAAATTGTCAATGGTTAAAGTCTAAATTCAATTGAGATAGTTACCGGAGATGAGTTAACTTCCACAGCAAGTGATAATTATCGCGATAAACCACATTAGCTGTAGATTTATATCTGGTTTCTATTTCTCTACGCCAGGTATCTGAAGGATTGAGTAAGAAAATATCCTTAAAACCATCAGGAATATTAGGAATATCTTCACCATTAATTAATTGAAACCTTACTTTTGGAGTAACAAGATAGCTCAGGGAAAATACAGTTACATAATTAATTCCCTGAGAATTACTAATTAAAAGTGGTTTTTGCGCCTCATTGAGAATCTCAGCAACTTCTGGATTACCATAACTAATTCCCTTATTCCACCAAGTTTCTCCTTCATAGCGAACTCTACAAGAAACCATCCCCAACACAATTATTAATACTAAAATTACTTGCCACAATCTCCGGCGCGATGAAATTCCACTATATATTTGGCTAGCTAACATATAGGCAACAGAAACTAGAATACATAAATATACAGGTATTAAATATATGATAGAAGTATAAACTAGTGCTTGATAAAATAAATTCGGCAGCATTAGTGGTATGAAGGGAACTATAATTAATGTCACCATAAACAACCAGGTCTTATAATTAGTGGTGCAACATATAAAATAAAGTGCATATCCTGCTAGAGATGTAAAAATCAGAGAAATTAAATACTGTATGGGGTTTTCTAAGCCGATGTTCAAATCGAAAAAGATTCGACTTATCTGTATAAATAAAATTGGCTGCCAATGTAACATAGATTTATCATTTTGCGTGACATCTGCTGATACAATAAACTCAAATAAATTGGCTACCACAATAGTCATCCAGGGCATAAAAGCTAAAAAACCTAGAGATGAGGCTAGTAAATAAGCCCTAACTGTTTCCGTTAGTTGAAATCTATTAATTGTAATTACATAAATTCCCTGGGTAACCGCTAAAAAAATACTCCACAAACTTGTATAAAGACTAACTACCAAGCTCAATACATAAATACCCCAGGTAGCAAAAGGGTCTGGCATTTGCTGTACTTTGACTAATTCGTGGTCAGATTGTGATTCCAGGCGCATAGCTCGCAATAGTGAGGCACTACATAGTAGTATGGTGAGTAACCACAGAATATATGATTGTGCTTCTTGAGCATAAAGCACATGAAGAGGGGAAATTGCCATCAAAGCGATCGCTAAACCAGGTACTGACAATGGCACATTAAATAATTCACGGCAGAGCCAGTAAATAGATGGAAAGACCAACAAACTGATCAAAGCAGATAAACTTCTAATGACAGTGACTGAATTACCAAAGGTTTGCACCCATAATCTGGCAATTAAATAATAAAGTGGTGGAGCTTGCGGGTCTTCTCTTACCAGAGACATAATTGTGTCACTAAAGCCCTTTTCTAGATTAGGAAATTGGAACCTAGCAAAACTTGCCTTAGTAATTACACCACCGTTAAATAATTGCTGCTTAACTTCAGCTACCGTATAGCCAGAAATGCGCAAAGATGTATAAATTTCATCATGGGAGTAAACTTTGCCTTGAATATTAACAAAGCGGAATAATATACCCATGGCCAACAAAAAAATAATTAAAAACCGCAACCAACTCGGAACAAGAGTCAGGTTCCGCATAAGCAGGTTTCCGATAAAGTAGTTTAAAATCTTCCCACAGCCACAATTACTGAAAAACCCCCGAAGATACCCGGGGGCTAGCATATTGTTGTGTTCACAGATAACTAGCAACAAAAACGCTCGGTAGACACCTGAACAATCAATTGCGGTGATTATTACTGTAGCGAACCCTTGTACCCGCCCAAAGCAGCTTCTCTCGGAGTGTCTGATAGTATGAATTGTTCTCTCGCAAAATAATGAACTTCGCCCGACAATCTGCCATACGCACATCAACCCGATGTCCTGGCCAAATAGAGGTAGATAACACCCCATCCATCCACAGTTTTGTACTCAAATCATAATCTCCCAAAGGCCAGATGCTAACAACCGAACCAGGAGGTAAAACTAGGGGGCGGCTAGAAAGACTCATAGGACAGATGGGAGTTATGGTGAGAGCCTCCATACCGTCATGAATAATCGGTCCATTAGCAGAAACAGTATAACCGGTAGAACCTGTGGGAGTGGAAATAATCAAACCATCTCCCACATATTGGTCTACCACCTCACTATCAATTTCCATTTCCAGAATTGAGGTAATCATGCGGTCAGCGGAAGCAGGTTTGACACAAAATTCGTTTAAAGCGAGGTAGTGTTCAGTCACTGGTTCCAAATTCGTGCGATGACCCTCATACACTGCAGCTTGTAACATCATCCGCCGTTGGATAGCATAGCGATCCTCAAACAGTCTGTCCCAAACTTTCTCTGTATCTTCAAACTCGTCTACGGACTCAGTTAAGAAGCCCAGATGTCCGCCAACATTAACGCCCAAAATAGGTATACCGGCCGGGGCTAAATGTCTAGCACCAGTTAAAACAGTGCCGTCACCGCCGAGTACTAAAGCCAAATCAATGGGTTGAGTTGCAGAAGCCAAAAATACCGGGTAAGGGTTATCTTTGGGCCCACTAGGCCCCATCAACACGTGACAATGGCGATTTTCCAGTTGTTGAGCACAGAGTTCTGCCCAGCGTTGACTCTGGGAATCTCGGGCTTTATAAGCAATGATTACCTGCTTGATTTGCACACAAAATTACCACTTGAGGAGATTAAACTGCTCCATATCAACGGTATCACGATTGCGATAAATGGCCAGCACAATGGCTAAACCCACCGCCGCTTCAGCAGCGGCCACGGTAATCACAAATACAGTGAATACCTGACCTTTAATTAAAGTTGAATCCAGAAAGTTAGAAAATGCCATTAAATTGAGATTAACAGCATTTAGCAGTAACTCAATTGACATTAACACCCGTACCGCGTTACGACTGGTAATTAGTCCGTAAATGCCGATACAGAACAAAGCTGCTGCTAGTAATAAAAAGTATTGGAGTTGCATCGATTTTACTGTCCATTCTCGTAGCTTGCGTAGCGTAGCCATAAAAAATCTGGCCTTTACCGGCGAATAATATCGCCGATTTTACTCTTTTGTTTCACTACCTGCTGATATCAGGTCTCTGGGGCGTTCTGGCAAAGTCAAAATTGTTTGTGGTAACTCTGAAGCTGTGGTTTTTTCAGGCAAATACTCGCGACGTGCCAAAATGATCGCTCCTAACATAGCTATCAGCAACAATACTGAAGCTAGTTCAAAAGGTAGTAGAAAGTCAGTAAAGAAATGCTCACCAATCACAACTATAGAACTTTCGGCAGCTACAGGAGCAGGTGTTGAGTATGCCCAGTGAGTCCCCAATACCATTGCACTCAACAGACCAAATAATCCTAAACTGACTATGGCTGTTACTACTTTGCGCAGTCCAGCACTGGGAAATGGTGCAAAATCCTGGCGCTTGTTCACCAACATAATGGCAAACAAAATTAACACGTTGACTGCCCCAACATAAACCAGTACCTGTGCTGCTGCTACAAAGTCAGCATTGAGCAAGAGGTACATCCCCGCCATGCTGATAAACACCCCCCCCAGCATAAAGGCAGAATAAACAACGTTAGAGAACAGCACTACAGCTAAGGCTGCTCCAATCATCATTACACCCAGTATGCCTAACGAAACAAACTGTACTCCTTCAGCTAAATTCACTTTTTCCGGTCCTTTTTGATTTCCAATAAATGGTAACTGGTAAGTGGTAATCGGTAGTAGCGATTACCCACTAGTACGGCACGGCGGAAACAGAAACATTTTTCCAGACAGTTCAAAAGACTAGAATGTGACCTTTGACTTCCGCCCAGCAGCGCTAGCCACTTGTTTTTTCTGTGTGCTCTACCAGGTCTTCACCGAGGAGAACCAGCACGAGGAGCATCAGCAGGTAGGTCATGAGGTTCCATGACACCATTGGGTAAGTAAGCCAGTTCGCGCAGTGGGGTCACCATTGGGTCGTTTGTGACTTTATAAGGCAGACGACCTAATGCTACGTTGTCATAGTTTAATTCATGGCGATCATAAGTGGATAGCTCATACTCTTCTGTCATCGATAGACAGTTAGTCGGGCAATATTCGACACAGTTACCACAGAAGATACAAACTCCAAAGTCAATGCTGTAGTGTTTGAGCTTTTTCTTTTTGTTGGCTTTCTCAAATTCCCAATCTACTACAGGTAGGTTGATGGGACAAACCCTCACACAGACTTCGCAGGCGATACATTTATCAAACTCAAAGTGAATCCGTCCCCGAAATCGTTCGCCAGGAATTAGTTTCTCGTACGGGTACTGTACTGTAACTGGTCGCCGTTGCATATGGTCGAAAGTTACAGCTAAACCTTGACCAATGTAACGTCCAGCTTGTACTGCTTCTTTGGCGTAATCACCAACTTGTTTGAGGAACTTTAGCATTTTTAGTGTTTTTCTCCCTATGAGTCAATTCACCGATTTAGGCTTTAGGCCTTATCTTTAGGTAAAACTTATTAGCCTGAATTTATCCCCCAAAGGCAAAGGGAAAGGCAAGTTTTAGTGCTGCAGTTACTAGAAGATTAACTAAAGCAAGTGGTAACAAAAACTTCCATCCTAAATCTAGCAATTGGTCAATCCTCACGCGGGGTACTGTCCAACGCAATAAGATGGCGATAAAGACTAACAGATAGGCTTTGATTAGGGTCATGATGATACCCAAAGAAGCAGTGACCACCTGCAATACTGGATTGAGTTCACTCACTCCCAGCCAGTTGGCTATCACACTCACCGGAATGGGAAAGTCCCAACCACCTAGGTATAAAACTGACACTAGTAGAGCAGAAAGCACTAGGTTGACATAGGAGCTAAGGTAAAACAGAGCGAATTTCATGCCAGAGTATTCGGTCTGATAACCAGCTACGATTTCTTCTTCTGCTTCTGGTAGGTCAAAGGGTAAGCGTTCGCATTCAGCCAGGGCTGCTATCCAAAAAATTAGTAACCCCACGGGTTGACGCCAAATGTTCCAGCCGAGAATACCATAGCCAGATTGCTGATTAACAATATCAATGGTGCTAAGACTGTTAGACATCATGACTACGGCTAGCACGCTCAAGGATAGCGGAATTTCGTAGCTAATAGATTGGGCGGCCGCCCGCAAACCACCGAGTAAGGAATACTTATTATTGGATGCGTAACCAGCCATTAATAACCCAATGGGGGCAATGCTAGAAAAGGCAATCCACAAGAATATTCCCATGCCTACATTGGTAATCACAATATTCTGTCCAAAGGGGACAATTAAGTAGGACAGAAATACTGGTAGGACAACTAGGATGGGTCCGATGGTAAATAGCCACGGGTCAGCTTTGGCTGGGACAACATCTTCTTTAAATACCAGCTTGACACCATCGGCTACTGGCGCTAGTAAGCCAAAAGGGCCAATAAATTCTGGACCTATGCGCTGCTGTACTGATGCCGAAATTTTCCGTTCTAGCCAAACACAGACTAGTACGCCCACTGTTGCGCCAATGAGCATTAGTATCATGGGTAAGGGCATCCAAATGGCTTTGGCTGTCCCTGCTGGTATCCCTAAATCCATCAAGGATTTAATAAACGTTCCTTGGAGGTCAATTCCTGAATTCATTTTTGGTGCTCTTTTAAGTCAACTACAGTATGAATTGTGAAGTTATGAAGTATAAATTTCGGACTATGGCTACGCCACCCAAGCCATCATCCTTGATTACACACCTACTTCATTCAACATCACTGGGCTTTGCCAAGGTCAGGGGCGGGCAAGATGCCCGCACTACAAAAGGCTTACACAGATCATCGCCGTTGGAGACTTGCCCACCAAGTGTGTGGCTTTTATTGGGCTGCTATGGGCTAGTCAACTCTTAGTTGAAGCTATCCCAAGCCTCATCCCCATAGCTTAGGTAAGGTAGTTGACCCTTTTATGCTTTGATGAGGTCGCGGGAATGAATTCCCATGCCTAGTATATCGTCGGATGGTTTTCAGCCCTCGAAGCTATACAAGAACTTCTACTTATGGTCAGGATTGGGATTTCTTTTGGGGAGATGGGGTAGTGCATGAACAATTCTGTTTCTACACCTCCCTTATCCCTTTACCCTGCCCTTGTAAAGCTCAGACATTACCTCCGCTGAGTTGATCTCAACGGTGACCCAGTTGATTGGGGCATTAGTATGACTAACGATCAAACCGCCCGTTAACGTTGCTCTATGGGGATGTAATTAACCCCATGCTCACCGTTATAAATCTGGCTAGGTCGGAATATCCGGTTTTCTGCCAGTTGTTCTTTCCAGTGGGCTAGCCAACCTGCAACCCGGGCGATCGCAAATATTGGTGTAAATAAGTCTGTGGGAATCCCCATTTTCCTGTACACCAAACCAGAATAAAAGTCAACATTAGGATACACTCCTTTACCCCCGAGTTTTTCCGCTACTACCTGCTCCATTTCTTGGGCAATGTCATAGTACTTATCATGCCCAAACTTAGCAAACAACTGCTCTGCCAGGTTTTGTAGGACTGTAGCTCGTGGATCTTTGACTTTATAGACACGATGCCCAAAGCCCATAATCTTGGCTTTACGTTGCAGCAGGTCATCTACATAGGGACGCACATTTTCTACCGTACCAATATCTTCCAACATCTGAATCACTTCTTCATTGGCTCCACCGTGTAGGGGACCGCCTAGGGTTCCTACAGCACTAGCCACCACGGCGTAAGGGTCAGTTAGGGTTGAAGCTGTTACCCTAGCACTGAAGGTAGAGGCATTCATTGTATGCTCCACATGCAGGATCAAGCAGATGTCAAAAATTTTTGCCGCCAAAGGATCCGGTTCTTTCTCATTGAGCATGTAGAGAAAGTTGGCAGCGTAGTCTAAGTCATCGCGAGGTTTTACGGGGTCATTGCCTTTTCGCATCAACCCAAATGCCGCTACCATTGTGGGAATGGTTGCTAACAAACGCACCACAGAATCCCGAATATAGGCGGGATTATGTAAATCCCGACGTGAATAAAACAAGCCTAGAGCCGCTGCTGAGGCTTGGAGAGCATCCATGGGGTGACCGCTTTCGGGAAAACATTTCATCATGTCACGAATGCGGTACTTGATCCGCCTGTGGGAGCGAATATCATCCTCAAATGTCTTCAATTCGTCTTTACTTGGTAGTTGACCCCAAATCAAAAGATAAGCAGTTTCTAGAAATGAACTTTTTTCTGCTAGTTCCTCGATTCGGATGCCACGATATTCTAGAATTCCCTTTTGCCCATCAACATGACTTATACTTGATTGGGCAGCCGGAATGCCTTCTAAACCAGGCTTGTATTCGCACACCATCATGGCAACACCATTTGCTTTTTGAAATATCTGATCAAGCCAACTTACCAGAAATTATTTTCACCATAACAGCAGTCAATGTCACAACATTTTGGGTAAAAATGTTGAAAGGCTGTTACAGCAGGTACTTGGGCGATGCTAGCCAAAACATTTGACTACGACCCACAGGTGAACCTATTTCTGGTAGCTTTATCCCGATCATACCTGCTTTTTTCAAGACTAAACTGTGTTTGACTTCCCCCCAAAGCATAATTTCTGCCCAATTGCTTAAACAAGGCTCATGGCCTACTAAGGCAATTTGGCTATTTTGGGCATAATTTTTTGGTTCTAACCACTCATTTAGCCAGCCTTCCATATTACCATTAGGGGCAACATAAATAGATTCCTCTAGTTGGGTACTTAGTCCAGCGGTTATGAGAATTTCTGCTGTCTGGTACGCTCTTACTAAGGGACTGGTGAGAATCACGTCAAACTGCAAACCCATCTGTTTAATTCTTTGGGCTACTTTCTCGGTTTTTTGTCTTCCTGCTTTAGTCAGCCTTCGCTCTTCATCTTGAATGTCTGGTTGCTTCTCTTGAGCGATACCATGACGAATTAAGTATATTTCCATGTTATTATCACTACTATTATAATAAGAGCCTGAATAAATCTATCCGTAGGGCTTTGGCATTACTCCTCGCAATGACAGCAGTCGCAGCCAATCCCTATACTATATTTTCCTAGGTTTTTTTCGTAAATATTACTTATGGATAGTGTATGAATTATAATTTCACACTGATTTAATGGGGTCGTCTTGAGGATTAACTAACTTGAGTAGTTTTTGCTTGATTTGAGAATCATATACTTCCCATTTCATTTTGGCATAGGTGGAATTTTCGTTACTACCAGACAGAAAACCCATGGGAATTTCAAAACCGCCTGCTCCTGTACGTCCGCCACCAAAAAATCGTCCTGTGCTATCTTGTCCAAAGGCTTCCTTGATAAATTCATCAGGGTCAAGGGTGAGTTTAGCAGTTCTGAGGGAACCAATAACTACTTCTACCTCGTTTTCGTCGTGAACAATACCGTAAACTACTGCGGTATGAACGTTTTCCTCAGTCACCAGAAAATCAGCGGCTTGGGGAATCGCATCCCGGTCTTCGTAGCGAAGATAACCAACCCCAGCAATGGAAAAGTTATTCTGAACAATGCGGTTTTTCAGCGATCGCTCAATCACATCCATTACCCGCTTAGAACGATTTGCCTGTAAAATAGCATTCAGCAATTGAGCATCATAAAACCGACTCAGATATGCTGCTGCCATGAAATCTTCTTCTTGGGCCTGCATCAGCCGATTAGTATCCGACCGTAAACCATGCATCAATGCTGTAGCACATTTAACGTGTTGGCTGATGCTGCTATCTAAAGAGAGTAAACCGGATTGCAGATACTGAGTAAAAATTGTCGATGTTGCTCGCACATTAGGACGAATATCAACAAACTCTGACTTGTGTTCCGCCTGTAAGGTGTGATGGTCAATGACTGCTATTACGGGAATTTCCGCCTGTTGTACGGCGGTCATCAGTTGACTTGTAGTTCCCTGATTATCAATCAAAATACAACCCTGATAAGATGACAAGTCTTTGCTTTTGAGGACTTGTGATGTCCACCTTTGGGCAGGTAATCCAGTTAGTTTAACTAAGGCAATATTTTCTTGATGACTCAGCGTACCAGCATAAATGATTTCACATTTTATATCATACTGCTGAACAATTAACTGGTAAGTCCAAGCACAAGAGAGAGCATCAGGGTCGGGGAAATCCTGTAGAATTACCAGATGACGCTCATGTCGGTGTGCAAAGAGGATCTTTTGCAACTCTTCAGATTTCTGAAAAGCCAAGGAATTTCCCCTTTGACCTAAATATCTATCTTGTTTTCCTTCGTCATGGGATGATGCCAAGGATGGCTTGGTGTGTGAAACTTCAAATGGTTCTTTACCTCTATGAGTAGCATCCTCTAGGCTAGGTTCTGTGGTCAATAAAAAACTTTCTGATTGCTGCGCGGCAGAATTTAATTGCATAGGGGACATTTTGATAAGTGCGAGCCTCCATTGACTTGTAAAGAAATAATACAATCAACACTCAACTGATTTCGAGACACATTCTAATATTCGCAAAAATATAGCTTGGTTGACATACTTATCTGGATGTATTTTCTGTGAATCAAATTAGTCAATAATCTGCCAAAATCACCCAAGTTCCCCCTGGTTATTTTTGATAATTTTCAATAATAGTTTCAACTAAACTTTTTATGTGATTTCAACTAATATAAGTATTTTGCATATTTTTATACTGTGGGGCGAGATTTCCACCTGACTCAGTTATTTTACAATATTCTGAGGTACTATAGACACCCTAATCTATAGTTGATTAGACACTCCGCCCAGTGAAGTGAAGGGGATTCTTGCTTTATCTGTCGTTCTTAGAGACTAAATACTAGCACCAAGCCTCCGGGTGTGGATAGCTCCACAAGCTGACAACGACTGTGCTAAGGGGTCTGAGGGGAGATTTAACGAAACTCCTGCTGAGACTCCCATATTTGTACAAGATTTATGATTTTTGCTACCAGGGTTCTGGCTGTTGGATCTCTCCACTTGACTTAGTACGGCCGGGTATGGGTATACCACGCAAGCTATGACAAATATGATTCATTCTTAACGGGCATATTAGTAAACCGGCTCCTAGGGTTTTTATATGTGCGCTTTACCGCTATGAAAATACTTTAGCATTTTCATACCCAATAAATTTGGGAATGCGCCTATCTCCCCCGATTAGAAACCGGTCGCTCAATAGAACATTATATTTGCCATCATGTTCTATTAGATGTCGCCAAACATCCTCTCGTATGGGGACAGAAGACCTCCCTCTGATGCCGCAGGATAATTTTACACCCGCAACAGGTGATAATTCCTTTAGGTGTTACGAATCATTACCGGATCGTCAAAGACCAATCACATATTTTTGCCACTCATTATGCAGTCCGCTGTTGAGGTGTTTAGTGACCTCAAAATAAAGGCTACTATAGGGCTGGCGTGGGGGATGACGCAAAGGCATATGGGCTTCGTAGGGTGTACGGTTACCTTTTTTGACGTTGCAACGGACACAAGCAGTAACAATATTTTCCCAGGTATCACCTCCGCCGCGCGATCGCGGTATGACATGATCTAGTGTCAAATCATCGCCGACATAGCCGCAGTATTGACAAGAGTGGCTGTCACGGTGCAAAATATTTCGACGAGTGAGAGGAATTTCCTTGTAGGGCACGCGCACATAATGACGCAGCCTAATTACGGTGGGCAACGGAAAATCTGTATACAGAAATTTACCGTTATGCTCAACGCGTTCTGCCTTGCCTTTAATTAACAGAATCACAGCGCGACGCCAGCTCGTGATATTGAGCGGTTCGTAAGAGGCGTTTAGGACTAAAACCTTCCCCATTGGTTAACGCTCGAGGTATTAGTTTCATGTATATTAACACAAATATACTCTTATTGGGAGATGAGAATAATTTATACGTTCATAACTGCTGGCTGTAAATGAGGTAGAGTTAATTCATGAAATACCCACGGCAATCAAAGAGATATTGGCGGGTTGACTTGAGATGCAATATGGGTTATCATGAATACGATGAGGAAGAACTATTCTTAAATAAATTAAATAAATTGCTGTTGATAACCTGATAATAACTCCCGGAACAAGGGTGAAGTTTACTGATTCAATTGATATAGCCTTAAGGGTGGCAAACCAGAATAATCAGATAACTTGGCCAGTGTGCAGTGCTGTGATAGGAGTTAAGTGCAATGTTAAGTCGCAGAGAAACGCCTAGTTTTGCGGATAGTCAGGAGCGTGATACATATGCTTGGTTCTCGCAAAGGGCTTGGGTGGAAATTGATTTAGGGGCGTTATCCCACAATGTGGGGCAGTTAGTAAACTTTATATTGCCACGTACCCAGTTGATGGCTGTGGTCAAGGCTGATGCTTATGGACATGGAGCGGTCACAGTGGCTCAAACAGCACTGCAATCAGGAGCCAGTTGGTTGGGAGTCGCTACAGTTCCAGAAGGTATTCAACTCAGGGAAGGTGGCATAAAAGCGCCGATTTTGATTTTGGGCGCAGCCCACACACCAGAGCAAATTCGGGCCATCGCCCACTGGAAACTACAGCCAACTCTGTGCAGTCCCAAACACGCTCTGATTTTTTCCAATATCTTAGAAACCATTAATGATACTTCTCCTTTACCCGTACACATTAAGTTAGATACGGGAATGTCTCGGTTGGGAACTGACTGGAAAGAATCCCTTGAGTTTGTGCAGTTAGTACAGAATTTACCTCATCTTGAGATTGCCAGCATTTATTCCCACTTGGCAACGGCAGATCATGCTGACACTACCTTCATGGAAGAGCAGCATAGACGATTTGAGCAGGCGATCGCCCAAATCAAAAAAATGGGAATCAATCCACATTGCTTGCATTTAGCTAACTCAGCCGCCACGCTAACCAATCCTGCCCTACATTACGACATTGTCCGCGCCGGTTTAGCCATCTACGGACTTTATCCAGCTCCTCATTTAAAAAATACGATTAACCTCCAGCCTGTTCTGCAACTGAAGGCGCGAGTTACTCAGGTCAAAACAATTAGCGCCGGTACTGGGGTTAGTTATGGTCAACACTTTATCGCTCCCCACGAACTCCGGTTGGCCGTGGTTGGTATTGGTTACGCTGATGGAGTCCCCCGTAATCTTTCCCAAAAAATCCAGGTTTTAATTCGCGGCCAGCGCGTGCCACAAATCGGGGTGATTACAATGGATCAGTTGATGCTTGATGTCAGCACCATCCCAGACTTACAAGCCGGGGAAATAGTAACCCTACTCGGCGAACAAGGAGGAGAAACCATTTCAGCTAACGATTGGGCGGAAAAATTAAACACTATTTCTTGGGAAATTCTTTGCGGCTTTAAGCATCGCTTGCCTCGTGTGGCGGTCATGTAGGAAAATTGGGCATGAGGAAAATATTTTTTTTATTTCCTCTGTCCATAAGAGATTTTTTGTGCTACGATGAAAGTCTGATGCGGATGTGGCGGAATTGGCAGACGCGCTAGATTTAGGTTCTAGTTCCGAGAGGAGTGAAGGTTCAAGTCCTTTCATCCGCATTTTCAATGCAGTAATTAAACTCCAGCCATCAATATCTGAGGGTAAGGTCACTAAGTTGATTTCTGGCATTGCCAACATAGTTCTAATTGCCCCTTGCTCCTAAGAGAAACACCATCTATTCTTTGTTTCTCCTAGGTGGCTTGGGCGGCAGCTAACCTGAGTAACTGATAATTTCACTCAGTAGCGCCTATTTTTCATGGGTTGGAAACAGGGGATAGTTTCCCGCCTAGAGCCGTGTGTGATGAAAATGTGCCCTGTTTGACAGTAATTATGCCAGTTAAAAATATTATTTTACCTTGTTTATACTGAAATATAATAGCAGCTTTGATCATGTTATTATGCTGCTATTATATTTAGCTCTTGAAAACCAAAATTAACAATATGGATACCAGCGCAGCTTGAGAAAAATGTGCCAATATGACAACTGATGATCCAGTGGACATTGCATCCAATGGCATTCATCTTACATATTACTCCCAAGGGCATCATACATATAGTTCGATTCAGACAAAGGTGAGGAAATAAAAGTAACATGAACATGACTTCTGTAACTAGCCACCGGGTACCCCAAAAACTACATCCCTTATCTCTGTTAGCACAACTCACAGGCCGCCATACTACTGGTAACTTACGCGTATATACTCAAATGGCTTCTTGGTTAATTAATATAGAGGAGGGTAAACTCACTTACGCATCTTATTCAGACAGACTATTTGAGCGTCTGGATCATCACCTATACCGCTTAAGTCAGAGAGTTCCCACTCTAGACAGTGCCACTCGTGTACAAATCCGGCTGATGTTTGAACCCAAAAATGAAAGTCAGTCTATGCCATATGCAGATTATCAAGCAATTTGCTGGTTGGTACGTCAGGAACTTATCACCCCCAGCCAAGCAGAAACTCTGATATCTCAATTATCCCAAGAAGCCCTAGCAACATTTCTCTCCTTAAAAGCAGGAAATTATCAATTTTCCATTGAGGATGGCTGGGAAAAATTACCAAAATTCTGCCATTTAGATTTGCGGTTACTAGTTGAATACTGTCACAAGCAGTTAGGAAATCAGCTAAATATCGACTCATCAGTTAAGGCTAGTCAAGGTTCCCCGGCTTTACCTCTTAAAAAAACGCCGTCGGAATTTCTCAATAGCCCACAATTCTCTCGGGTAAACAATACTGAAACTGCTGACAACAAGAATCATGACAATTCTCAGACATTTGGGAGAGAAAAGGTATATACAGTTGTTTGTATTGATGATAGTCAAACAATATTGGATTCTATAAAACTTTTTCTGGAAGGTGATACATTTTCAGTGGTGGCAATCAATGATCCATTAAAGGCGTTAATGAAAATTATACGATCTAAACCAGACATAATTTTACTAGATGTAGAGATGCCGAATTTACAAGGTTTTGAATTGTGTTCCCTATTAAGGAGGCATTCAGATCTGAAGAACATCCCCATTGTTATGGTGACGAGTAGAAAAGGATTTATTGACAAAGCCAAGGCAAAAATGGTCAGATCATCTGGGTATTTAACTAAGCCTTTTACACAGCAAGATTTACTCAAAATGTTGTTTAAGCATCTGGAATAGTATATATACGTCCATCTGATCATACTGATCATATCAGTTTTATCTTGAGAAAATTTTAGTATGACTATTATTCTAGTGGGCAAAATACTGCTTGTAGACGATTCACCCAGCGAATTAGAACTAATGAGCCATTATCTCAAAGATAGTGGTTACAATGTCATTCATGCCACTAGTGCCAAAGAAGCGTTAGACAAAGCTGCTTCAGAACAGCTAGACGCAATTGTTACTGATGTAGTCATGCCTGGAATGAGTGGATTTGAGTTATGCCGTTCGTTGAAAAAAAATCCATCCACTCGAAAACTCCCAATAGTTATTTGCAGTTCCAAAAATCTAGAAATTGACCGATTATGGGCAATGAAACAAGGGGCTGATGCCTATGTGACTAAGCCATATACACGCGAACAGTTACTGCGTGCTATTAAATCAGTGACGATGTAATCAAATAATGAATAATTTTAACGGTATTTTTTCTGCCAAAGACAAAGAGAGCAACAAGGGTGATTTGTATCTTAAGTTTAAATTAAATCAACAAACCACTGCTCTTGTGAGCATGAATCACACTCAAGAAGCAGTTATATTACCCGTAGAATCTGTCACTGCAATGCCTAATATGCCGCCTTGTGTATTAGGCTTGATGAATTGGCGCAGTCACATAATTTGGGTAATCGACTTGCCAATAATGCTCAATTTAGAATCTATAAATATCAGGCTTCGGCAATACAATGTCATCCTAATTAATGTAAAATCTGTAGTTTTAGGTTTAGTTGTACGAGAGATAACAGGTATAAGTAACTTGAGATCTGATGACATTCAGTCTCCCTCTGGAAAAGTAGCCGCTAGTTTACAGCCTTATGTGCGAGGCATTGTTCACCAACCAGAAATGTGGCTGGTGTTGGATGCATCGAGTATTGTGGATTCCCCGATTCTTTGCAGTGATCATGTGTAAATACAGAAAAACATTTGATATTTATTTATCACCCCCATTATAGCGAATAAAACTATCTTTAACAAAACCGCTATGAGTCAAATTAGTAATCCTCAAAATCCAGCATCTTCCATTTCACCCACAGAAATTACCGATGGTCATGTAAAAGACTCAAACAGGCATCATGCAACAGTTAATCATGTTATACAGGGACATTTACAACGAGGCACTCTGTTGATGAAAAAGACGATTTTAGCCATCGCTATCACCAGTATACAAACAATAGGGATAGGTGCGATCGCTTATTTTGCTCTTCAATCGGTGCATAAAATTGATCAGGCAACCACAAAGTCAACACACAAAGTCAACAGCTTAAATTTGGTTACATATGAAGATATTCAAATGCTGACGGTATTCAGAAATACCATAGCAAATAATGACAGAATTGCCATAGTCAATGGTCAAGGTGACTTGATTCGCCAATCCCAAGACGAACAGCCGAAGCATAGTATTTCAAGACAATTGCAAGAAATCATAGGCAGCCCCATACTACTAACAGGATTGATAGTATTAATAGCAGTGGTAATGATAGTTTGGTTAGCGAGCTATACCACACGGCAAATTTTAAATGCATCTGGGGAATTATCAAAACTTGGTAAAGTTGAAATCGAAGCTCCTGGAGACAGATACAGCCAAGATGATTTACGAATCATCCACGCAAATATTCATCAACTAGCCCTACAATTAGAGGTTTTAACTAGAGAAAAGACCATTCAAAAAACCAGCAAGACTGAAGAACAAGGTGCTAACGAAACACTGCAAATACAACTTTTAGAACTAATCAATCAAGTAGAAAGTGCCGCTGGCGGTGACCTAACAGTACGTGCCGAGGTGACAACGGGAGCAATTGGCACTATCGCCGACTTTTTCAACTCTATTATCGAAAACCTCCGGGACATTGTTACTCAGGTAAAAGAAGCAGCCACCCAAGTAAATGTGTCCATTGGTACTAACGACGCAGCAATTCGCCAACTCGCAGCAGCAGCACTCACCCAATCCGCCGAAATCAGCTGCGCCCTGGATGCTGTTGACCAAATGACTGTTTCTATGAAAAGCGTAGCGGAAAACGCTCAAAAAGCTGCTGTTGTTGCCCACAATGCTGCTAAAAATGCCATCAAGAGTGGAGAAGCAATGGATTTAACAGTGCAAAATATCCTGAGTTTAAAGGAAACAGTTGGCGATACTACTAAGAAAGTTCAACGGTTAGGGGATTCTTCGCAACAAATTTCCCGCGTGGTGTCCTTAATTAACCAAATTGCCACCCAAACTAATTTACTCGCTATCAATGCAGGTATTGAAGCAGCCCGAGCGGGTGAGGAAGGACAAGGTTTTGCTGTAGTAGCCGAAGAAATAGGAGAATTAGCCATCCGTAGCGCCACAGCCACCCAAGAAATTGAGCAAATTATCGAGAATATCCAGCGGGAAACTTCCGCAGTGGTGCAGTCAATGGAAATAGGAACTTCCCAAGTAGTGGAAAGTACAAAAATGGTGGCCGCAGCCAAGGAAAATCTGGGTCAGATTTTGGATGTATCGGGGCAAATAGATGCTTTGGTACGGTCAATTTGTAATGCCACTACATCCCAGTTACAAACCTCCCAAGAGGTCAGCCAGTTAATGCAACAAGTGGCTTCTATTTCCCAACGTACCCGTGATTCTTCTGGTGTGGTTTCCCAATCTTTGCAAAAAACTGTGGAGATTTCCCAGCAATTGCAAGAGGCCGTGGCAACTTTCAAGGTGCTGTGAATTTTGTCTCGGGGAATTCCATAAATTTTTGAAAGGAACCCTGTTACCTATAGTTTTACAATACGGGTAACTGGCAAAAGAATCATGCGTGTTCAAGTTGTGGTTATACCACTCATAGGGATGTTGCAGCCGCTCAAGTAGTTCTTATTAGGGGGCTTGCAGCCCTAGGGCATACGGTGAAGATGCTTGGTGTTAGCGGATCGGCGCGTTAGCGCGGGTAAATTCATGAGAATCCCCGCAAAGCAAGAATCCCCAGGCTTCTAGCCGTGGGGAGTGTCAAAGTACCACAGTTAAACTGCTGCAAGATTCAACTATTAAGGCCAACTGGAAAGCAATCTGACTTCGTGAGTGTATTTGTGAGCAAATGTTAGCGAAAAGGTATCGGTCATGATCACAGTCATGGGAAATAAAAATATTTTTTGTTTTGATAGTAAATTTGTCACATATGAAAGCGAGATATTTTTTTTCAATCTTTTTGCTTCCAAAAGTACAGAATTGAAAACGCTCTCTTTCCCGCCGAGATGGAAGGATTTCGGAGATGAACATCAAAACTGCCTTGTGCATATTCGGGATGCTCCTTATAGATAAGAGTGGCTATATTTGTCTTCAAGATTGGAACAGAACATAAAGAATATGTCAAAGGATAAAGAACTGGAAATCCAGATGCAGTTTCTCGAAGAAGCAAGAGATTATCTTAATACCCTAGAAGCAGTGTTGCTGGAAATGGACACCAGTAAGCGCATCAACTTGGAGAGAATTAACGCTGCACTTCGAGCAGCCCATTCAATCAAAGGGGGGGCTGGAATGATGGGATATCGGACTCTTAGTGATTTAGCCCACCGTCTAGAGGATTCTTTTAAAGTCCTAAAAACCCGTAAAAATTCCCGTGATGTTGACCCTCACGCACAAAATTTACTACTCTCAGCAGTTGACTGGCTCAGGCAAATCATAGAATCCTTATCACAAGGAAATGAGATAGAACAGCAGTGGTTAGATAGTTTTTGTTATCCAGTATTTAAGGAACTGCGAGATCACCTGGGCGAACCCTCTCCTGAAGATGCTGCGACCATGTTATCACCCGAAGATGGGCAAGATATTATCCCGATGCTGTTTCAAACTGAAGTGGAAGGATGTTTGCAGCGTCTGGAGTCTGTATTGGCAGACATCTCTCAGCCTTGCTTACAAGAGGAAGTGGCTATCATGGCGGCTGAATTGGGCGGTTTGGGAGAAATGCTACAATTGCCAGCCTTTACGAGTCTTTGTGAATCGATAGCGCATCATATCAGCACTGTCACCAGAGAGCGCATTCCCGAAGTTGCCCAGTTAGCTTTGCAAGCATGGCGGCGATCGCAAGCTTTGGTATTGACAAATCAAGCGGAGATTTTACCCACTGAGATATATCTGAAGGATGTAAATATTTATATACCTGAAGAAGTACAGACAACAGCAGAAGCAATACCAACAAAAAATACAATATCTTCCTCTGAAATTACTACCGTAGCCGATAAATATATTACCCATACAGAGGATCTAAATAAAGACTGGGAACCCAGAGAAAATACTGTGCGCGTTCCTATTCAACAACTGGATCAAATTCATGATTTATTTGCGGAACTTACTGTCCAGCGTAATGGGTTAAATTTCCAACTGCAAAAACTCCGTAAACTCGTGGGAAGTTTGCATCAGCGAGTCCAAACTCTAGAGCGAGAAAACTATGAACTGCGGACAACATATGAGAAAATCGCCCATCCATCTGTGAACACAAACCCAGTGCGATCGCTCGGAGAATATCAGCTAGGATATATAAAAAAATTCCCTACATTAGAAATGGATCGCCAAGACGAGATTAACCGGCGATCGCATGAAATTATAGAAAGTATTGTGGAGCTACAAGAAGTCACAACTGATATTCAATTAAGCGTTGATGATACAGATCAAATTTCTCGCAAACTTAACCAAACATCCAAACAATTAGGGAGAAAAATTAATCATATTCGGATGCGTCCCTTCTCCGATTTAGTGGAGCGTTTTCCCAGAGCATTGCATGCTCTTAATGTCGAGTATGGTAAAAATGTCAAACTAAAAATTGAAGGTAGAGATACATTAATTGAACGTAGCATTTTAGAGGCCTTAAATGAGCCAATTATGCACTTATTAAGAAATGCCTTTGATCATGGTATCGAAGATCCGGCAACTCGTCGGGCTTTAGGTAAACCAGAACAGGGATTAATTGAAATTACAGCTAGCCATCGCAGTAATCGCATAATTGTTACCATGCGTGATGATGGTCGGGGTATTTCTTTAGAAAACCTTCGCTCTCGCGCGGTAGCAATGGGATTAGATGCTACTTTACTAGCTAATGCCAGCGACGAGGAAATATTATCGCTAATTTTTGAACCAGGCTTTACCACTTCCGACCAAGTCACCGCCTTATCTGGTCGTGGTGTTGGCATGGATATAGTACGTAATAACCTTAAATCACTGCGAGGAGAAATTAGAGTTGATACCAACCCAGGAGTAGGTACTACCTTTACTCTGACAGTACCATTGGCACTATCCGTAGCCAGAGTTCTCGTGGTAGAAAGCAATAAAATCTTATTGGCATTTCCCACAGAAATCGTTGCCGAAATATTTCTACTGCAAAAAGAGCAAGTATTCTCAATAGCAGGGAGCGCCTTTCTCAGTTGGCAAGGAAACACCCTACCATTGATTAACTTGAGTCGCTATTTTAAATTTAATTGTCCACACTACAATAACCCTGAACTGGAAACACCCCCAGTGATTAACGCTAACAGCGTCTTAATCCTCAAAGGTAGTCATCAGCCAGTAGCTATCCAAGTAGACCGTTGCTGGGGTGAGCAGGAAGTAGCTATTCGCCAAGTTGAGGGTAATATACCTTTACCAAAAGGCTTGAGTAACTGTGCAATTTTAGGTGATGGACGAGTATTAGTATTAGTTAATACCAACGATTTGCTGACATGGGTTGCCACTCACCAGGGGACTCCTAAAAACAATCAATTATCATCAGTCGGTTTAAAAACAGCCTTACCTGTCTTTAATCACCATAAACTACCAGGGAGAATTGATGATCATAAAGGCACAATTTTAATTGTCGATGATTCAATTAATGTTTGTCGCTTCTTAACCATGACTTTGCAAAAAGGAGGTTATCAAGTGGAACAAGCTCAAGATGGTCAAGATGCATTGGAAAAACTTCAAAGTGGCTTAAAAGTTGCTGCGGTGATTTGTGATATTGAAATGCCCCGTCTTGATGGTTATGCTTTCTTAGGTTACATCAAAACAGATATTGAGATGAAAAACATTCCAGTTGTGATGATTTCATCTCACGGCACCAGTCAATATCGAGAATTAGCCATGCAATTAGGCGCTGAGGCTTATTTTCGTAAACCTTATCAAGAGGAAGAATTATTAAACACCCTGGCAGAAATTATTGGGAATGTCACCGAAATGCCAATATCGCCATGATATTGTCAATTATACCCGAATTAATTGCTTAAAAACGAGCAAAATATACAGTAGTTAACAAAATCCTGATACCATATATTTTGCTCTACAGGTAAAATTATATCGCTAAAACACAGAGGATATAAGTCGCAAGTGTTACCAATGCCAACTAAGAACTAAGCCTCGACTTTTACACCTTTCCAGAAAGCGACATAGCCTTGAAAATGTTTAGCCTTCTCCTTCGTACTGGGATAGTACCATGCCGCATCTTTATTGGTTTGTCCATCAACTTCAATGGTGTAGTAGCTAGCAACACCTTTCCAAGGACAAGTAGTGTGGGTGTTACTGTCTTGGAAGTATTCCTGATTAATCGATTCAGAGGGAAAATAATGGTTACCTTCTACCAAAATTGTCTGATCGCTTTGGGCTAACACAGTACCATTCCAAATAGCTTTCGGCATAAGTGACTTGAGTAAATAGATTGTAAGCTTAACATTTTGACACTCCATCAGCTGGATCCACAGTAATTCTGCCAAATTAGACCTAATGACTTCACAATTAGACATAAAGTTCATAATTTGTGATGAAAACTAAGATGTTTTACACTTTGTTATTGGCACTGGGTGCTTACTTGATACAAAAATGTATTAATAATTACATGTATAGCAACCGCCAAGGAGGTTAGGACGCAAAAAGTAAGACATCCTCAATGGCATCTCGTAAAGAATCAAACTGCTCAAGTTTTTTGCGGATTCGACTTTTTAACCAAGACCAACATTTTTCAATCTGATTCAGGTCTGGA